>NZ_JAPYOK010000043.1:0-31671 GCF_028283155.1 Candidatus Poriferisodalis multihospitum
ATCTGGGCGATGCTCGACCTGCCGACGACCACCGACATCCTCGGCGGCGACGGCGAGCTGCACAACGTGCCCACGTGGACCTACATGTGCCTGCAGGAAGGCACGCTCACGGTCGACCCCGGATATCTCACCGACAACGACGGCAACATGCCGCCGGTCGTGCACATCGACACCGACGCCCCGCTCTACGACGCAGACGGCTTGGTGACCGAGGGCCCGTGGGGCATCTACTACAAGCCCGACTTCAACTTCGGCGGCGTGCAGGGTGGCTACATGCCCTACGTGGTCGACAAGCCCTCCGACGAGGTGGCTGTGGACCCCTACGGGCCAGACTCGCCCGATTTCGTGGTGGGGGGCGACTTCTACCGCACCTGGACCGCCGCTCTCGCGCACTGCCACAAGCGCTTCGAGGGCAAGAACCACCTGATCAGCGACGAGCCCTCAGGCGGCATCGGCAGCTTCTCGCCCGACAACTTTCCGGTATTCGACACCTTCTGCGACAACGCTTACTTCATCGCCGACTCCAACCACGGCTACAAGATGATCGGCGTGGGCGCGCTCGTGGCGAAGGAGCTGCTCGGCGAGCCGCAGGCGCTGCTGGAGCCGTTCCGCTACTCGCGCTACGCCGAAGGCAAGCTGCACCCCGTCAGCAACTCGCCCTACCCCTGGAGCTAGGCGCGGGCACTGGGGCCGTAGGAGAGGTGCATCAGGTCGCCGTCGGCGAAGCGTGCCGGGCGCAGAGCGCTGATGTCGATGGGGGGTGCGTCACCTACTTGGTCGACGCCGAGTACGCGTGCCGCGACGATCTCACCGAGGGCGGGCGACAGCTTGAGGCCGTGGCCTGAGAGGCCGACTGCGAGGTACAGGCCGTCCACCGGAGCGATCTCGGATGCCCAGCCCAGGATGGGGTGGTAGTCGGGCGCAACGTCGTAGGCCCCGCTGGTGTTCGACACCACCGACGCGACCGTCAGGTCCGGGAGCCGCTCTGAGATGGCGGCCCGCAGGCGCACGTCGTGGGCTGCGTGGTCGGCGTCGGACGCGTCGGCGAGCGGGTCATCGACCACGGGCATCTCGGGCGGGTAGGCCACTGCCACGATGTGGCGGCCCATGTCGGGGCGGATCACCAGGTTGGAGTTGCCATCGGTGATGCAGGTTCCCAACGCCCGGGCGCCGGCGTGCTGTTCGAGCACTGCCATTTCCAGTCGCCGGCGCTCGATGGGCACCTCCACGCTCAAGGGGTCCAGCAGATCGCGGGCCCATGCGCCGGTGGCGGCGATCACCACTGGGGCAGCGATCTCGCCGATCGCGGTGTTCACGCCGGTCACGGCACCGCCTGCGGTCACGATCTCCTCTACGGCGACCGGCGCGAGCACATCGGCTCCTGCAGCGCTCGCCGCGGTGAGCCAGCTCAGCACCATCTTGGTGACGTCGATGTAGCCGCCCTCGGGCTCATACGCCCCGCCGGCTAGTCCCTCGGCGTTCACCAGCGGCTCGATGTCGGTGATCTCGCTGCCGACCACGAAGCGGGTGTCCACACCGAGCCGCTGGCCGAGCTCGATGTTGTAGCGGAGGCCGTCGAGCTGGTCGGCGACCACCAGCAGCATGTAGCCGAAGCGGGCGTAGCCGGGGTCGCCGAAGCCCACCACGGAATCCCAGTTCTGGATGCAGTGGAAGCCTCGCTGCGCGATGCGCACCATCAGCTCGTTGGAGTAGTGCTGGCGGATCTGGCCGAAGGTGCGGCCCGAGATGCCGCCGACCGGCGCCCGGGCGTCCACAATGGCCACGCGCAGATCGGAGTGCCGGGCGAGCTGGTAGCCGATGCTGGCACCGGTGACCCCCGCACCGATTACCACGACGTCTGCTTCGCTGGGCACGCCGATACCGCTCAGCGGGCCGGCTGCGCCCCCGACGTCTGCTTCGCTGGGCGATGCGGCCATGACGTGAGCGGCGGCTCGGACCGGGGCCGATCAGCCGTCGGCCAGGTAGGACTCCAGCGAGTCGTCGAGGGCGTCCTCCCATGATGTGTGGTGCACCGGCGCCTGGGTGCCCGTGACCGGCGAGGTGTGGCCGTGGTCGCGGTAGCCGATGATCGACGCCTTCTTGTGCTTCTTCCAGTCCTTGAACATCTTGTTGATGAGCTGCGTGTTGGGGTCGGGGCAGTCGGTCTGGTCGAGCAGATCCTGGGTGTAGTCGCCCTGAAAGTCGATGGACTCGTAGTCGTCGGCCACGGCATCCTCAGCCGCTTGGAAGTCGTCGATCCAGCGGGCCTGCTCATCGGCGCCGGGCAGCTCGATGCGACCCAGGATCACGTCGCGGGCGTACCAGGCCTGGGCGTCGAACATGTTGAACGTGTACCACTGGTCCTGCATTCCCAGGTAGAAGACTCGGTTCTCGGGCTGGAACACGACGCCCCGGTACAGCATCGATGAGGCCAGGCGGTTGGCAGTCACCAGCCGCAGCTCGTCGTCCATGAACGGGAAGTGGTGCAGGTAGCCGGTGCACGACACGATGGCGTCCACCTCGGCACTCGTGCCGTCTTCGAAGTGCACGGTGCGGCCGTCCACGTGGGTGAGGATCGGCTTCTCGCTGATGCCCGCTGGCCAGTCGAACCCCATGGGCCCGCTGCGCGATGAGCAGATGACCTCGGAGGCGCCGTACTTCCAGAGCTGCGAAGCGATGTCCTCGGCGGAGTAGCTCGAGCCGATCACCATCACGGTCTGGCCTTCGAACTGCACGGCATCGCGGAAGTCGTGGGCGTGCAGCAGCGTGCCGCCGAACGTCTCGTAGCCGGGGTAGTGCGGCATATTGGGCGTCGAGAAGTGCCCCGTCGACACCACCACCCAGTCGAAGTCCTCGCTGACGCTGGCGGCGGCGGCGTGATCGTGCGACGTCACCGTGAAGCCGTCGCCGGAGGCGGACCGGCTCACCCGCCGCACGGCGTGGTTGAAGCGAATGTCGTCACGGATGCCGCTGCGCTCGGCCCGGCCGATGATGTAGTCGTAGAGCACCTCCCGGGGCGGGAACGACGCCACCGGCTTGCCGAAATGCTCCTCGAAGCCGTAGTCGGCGAATTCCAGGCACTCCTTGGGGCCGTTGGACCACAGGTAGCGGTACATGGAGCCGTGGCAGGGCTCGCCGTGCTCATCGAGGCCCGTGCGCCACGTGTAGTTCCACAGGCCGCCCCAGTCCTCCTGTTTCTCGAAGCAGACGAGTTCGACGCCTGCGGCTTCTGATGAGCTGTCGCTGGCAAACGCATGCAGCTGCGACAGCCCGCACGGTCCTGCACCGATGATGGCTACCCGAGTCATGTCGGAATCCCCCATGTGGTTAGACGTTTATGCAACGACAGTAGAACACCGCTCAGTCTTGCACCTGCGTGCAAGTGCCCGGGACACCGGTCAGGCGCGGACTCGGGACTTGTCGGGGTCGTAGAAGGGGTAGCGCACCACCTCGGCGGCGATCCGCTTCTCGTGGCCGTCCAGCTTGCCCACCTCGACGGTCGTGCCGATCTCGTTGTAGGGCAGCGTCATGCGGCACAGGGCGATGTTCTTGCGCAGGATGGGGGAGATGGTGCCGCTGGTGATCTCGCCGACATGGTTGCGCCCCACGTACACGCCATCGCCCAGCGCCCCCGGCTCACCCCCGTCGAGCTCCAGGCCCACCAGGCGCCGCTGGGGGTTGTCGCGCCGGTCGAACAGCGCATCGCGCCCGATGAAGTCGTCTTCCTTGGTTTTGAGCGGCACGGTGAAGCCGATCCCCGCCTCGTAGGGATCGGTCTGGTCGCAGAACTCGTGGCCGGCGAACACCAGCCCGGCCTCGATGCGCAGCATGTCGAGCGCACTCAGGCCCATGGGCACGAGCCCGTGGGGTGTACCCGCCTCGAAGATGGCGTCCCACACCGCCGGGGCGTCGGAGGGGTGGCAGAAGACTTCGTAGCCGAGCTCGCCGGTGTAGCCGGTGCGTGAGACCACCAGCGGGATGCCGTCGTAGTCGCCGATGCGGGCGATCGAGAAGCGGAACCAGCCCAGCTCGGACACCGCCTGCTGGTCGGGGCGGGTCCAGATGATCTCGTCGAGGATGCGGCGGCTGTTGGGTCCCTGCACCTGCAGATTGTGGAGCTGCTCGGTGGAGTTGCGCACCCACACGTTCAAGCCGAGCCGCTCGGCCTGCTCACGCAGCCACACCCCGCTGTAACCGAGCTGGCCGCCGATCCAGCGGAAGTTCTCGCGCCCGATCCGGAAGACGGTGCCGTCGTCGATCATGCCGCCGGTGGGGTGGCACATGGCGGTGTACACGACCTGCCCGTCAGCCAGCTTGCGGACGTTGCGAGTGACACAGGTCTGCATCAGCAGCTCGGCGTCGGGCCCGGTCACCTCGTATTTGCGCAGCGGCGACAGGTCGATGGCAGCTGCGGCCTGCCGGCACGCCCAGTACTCCTCGACGGCGCCGTGGGCCGTGAAGTGGTCGGCCAGCCAGTACCCGCAGTACTCGCTGAAGCTGCGCGTCAGCGCTGCGGTGCGGGAGTGGAATCCGGTCTCTTTGGTGAGCTGGGCTTCGGAGTCCGCGGTCATTCTGATGGCCGTCGCTTTCTTGAACATGTTCGCTGCGGGATACACCCGCACTGCGATGTCGGTGGGGTTCCAGCCATTCGCGGCGTCGACATCGCACGGGCACGCAGTGCTGACGCACACCAGGTCCTCCAGCGCCCGCAGCAGCACGTAGTCGCCGGGGCGCGACCAGGGCTCGTCGAGGTAGATCTGATTCGCGTCGTCCACCTGGGTGTTGTAGAAGAAGTTGATCGCCTCCCAGCCCCGCCGCGCAGCGACGCCGTAGGGCTCGAGCTCACCGTTGATGTTGTCGGTGCAGTTGATGTGGCCGGGGTAGCCCATCTCCTCGTAGTAGCGGGCGTTGCAGGCGGTGTTGAAGGTGTCGTGGCGGCCCACCGTGTCCTGCACCACCTCCACGAGCGGCTGCATGTTGGCGTTGAAGAACTTGGAGTACAGGCCCGGCATCGGGTAGCTCGCGCCCATGAGCGAGCGGGTGATGGTGGCGTCGAGGCAGAGATCGGTGCCCGCTTCAAGATCTGCCACTGCGAAGCACTGGAAGTCGGAGCACTGCCGGCCCTCCATGTCCACCACCTGGAACCAGTCGCCCTTCGACACCTGGTAGGCGCGTGCCGTGCTGGCCAGCACGATGAAGTCCTGGCTGGGGTCGGCCAGCGGCGTCGGCAGCAACGGCTCGGTGTCGCTGCCGGCAGGGTCACGGCGATGGACATAGGCGATGAGATCGGTGGGCGGAGCACCCTCGTGCGCCGACATGGGGCCGCCGGGTGCCGCGACCACGCAGGCGACATCATCGAGCGCTGTCACCCGGGCCGTGACGTTCGCCGGCGTGTCGCCGTCGAGCAGCCTCAGCGGGGTCGCTGCCTGCAGGGCGGGCATGTCGACGCCGACACGCTCGAGACCGGCCCGTACGCGGCGAGCGTCGGTCAGCGGTGCCGAGAGGATGCCGACAGCCGCCGGATCGGTTGGGGCGAACGCTGCGGCGCCGCCATTGGTTACCTCGAGCAGGCCCGGATCCGACTGCCCGCCGGTATCGAAAGCGACCAGCTCGCATGGCTGGCAGCCCTCGGGATCGACGATCTCCAATTCATCGCCGGCTGCGAGTGCGAGCACCGTTGCTCCGCCGCCCGTCACCCGGTAGCGCTCTACCCCGGTGCCGAGCAGCATCAAGCCGGGCACCAGCCCCGCAGCCTCGGCGGTCACCAGCAGCGTCATTGCCGTCGCCCGAGGTCCAGCGGCAGCGTCATCGGCGCCGGCCGAGCGGACCGGAGAAGAACCAGCGCGGGGGCTCGTCGGGGCCGCGGCCTTCGCCTGCGGCAACGCCGGCGAACATGTTCCACCCGAGCAGGATGACGGCCACCGCACACGCGATGAAAGCGATCTGGGGCCCCAAGCCTGCGTCGGGGGCGCCGACGCCTGACGGACTGAACAGCTCACGTACCGCCATCGCGCCGGCGAAACCGGCACCGATCCATGCGGGACGCCAGCGGATCTGTATCAGGACCATGGTCAGGATGCAGATGACGAGCAGAATCCGCCCGACGCCGGTGCTGATGCCGCTTACCGTCTGGGTCCCGCTCAAACCGGCGTTCACGTTCCATGGCAGGAACATCGCTGCGCCCGCCGCCGCCACGCATGCTTGGGCGATCCACTTACGAGTGGCGCTCATGGTCTCAACCTAGAACCTCAACGCGCCAGCAGACGCCGCGTCGCCGGTGGGCGGCGCGGCGTCTGCCGCGTTGGTCAAGATGCGTCTGCTGACTGCTGTCAGCCGACGACCTGGATGGCGATGATCGAGAAGATGATGCAGGCGATGGTGAAAACCACCACCCCCATCTCGACAGCCTTGCTGTGGCCGTGCAGTCCTTGGAATTCGATCTGCTTGCGTCGAGCCATGTCAGTCCTCCTAGCTGTACTTGTCAGCGAGACGGTCAGCTGCATGGTTCAGCAGCTTGTCCTCACGCACGGTCACGAGCAGTGCTGCAACCACCGAGATAGCGATCCCGATGATTGCAAGGACATACGAGCCAGTGTTTCCGCCTGGCCCCCAGGTGAAGTATCCGGTCGTGCCGTCGGCTGCCTCGAGAGCGGCTTCCCAACTGTCGTACGGGAAGGTGTTCATTCAGTCCTCCTTAAGTCCTGAACGATGTCAGTGATCGTGTCGGTCTTGTCCTTGCGCCTCTTGCTGCGCTCGCTTTTGCTTGCCCCAGTACCCGGCGGCCGAAACCAGCAGGTACATGACGACAACAGCAAGAATGAGCTGCAACCACGAGGCGGACACCCGACTCAGCGGTTGGCGGCGAGGTCGGCACGCAGCGTCTCGTCTGCGTCTCCCTCTGACCCGTCGGCGTGGACAATGGGCTCATTCGCTCGGCCGAACTCCGGATAGAAGTCCGTCTCGAACTCGGCCATGTCGAGGCCTTCGACCTCCACCTCGGGCGGCACCCGAAGCAGATTCAGCTTCTTCAGTATCCATGAAGCGCCGTAACCGGTGACGAACGACAATGCGAAGATCGCCGCCGCGCCCACGAGCTGGCCCAGGAATGTGGTGGTCACCCCGGCGGGTCCCGTCGGGTAGCCCCCGGCGAAGATGCCGACGGCCATGACACCCCAGAAGCCCATGACACCGTGGACTGACACCGCTCCGACCGCATCGTCGATGCGGGCCTTCTGCTCGATCCAGTTGCCCACTGTGTAGGCAAGACCGGCGGAGAAGAACGCCAGGATCAGCACGAGGTTCGGGCTGTAGATGTCGGCGCCTGCCGAGACAGCCACCACACCGGCCAGACCACCGGAGATGGTCCAGAACGGATCGCCCTTGGCGAAGATGTAGCCGCCGGCGAATCCGCCTGCGAAGCCCATCGTGATGGTGTAGGTGATCGCCGACAGCGTGGCCGGATTGAAGTAGATGTTCGCCCAGCCCGGCGTGGTGTCGGCCGTGATGGCCAGGCACGCCGCGTAGAACGCGTAGAACGCCGTGAAGATGATCATCAGCCCCATCAACGTCAGATGGAGGTTGTGGGGCTTGAATGCCCGTGTACCGCCATTCGAGTCGTAGCGGCCGATTCTCGGCCCGAGGTTGAAGAGCACCCCGAGGGCGAAGATGCCGGAGACACCGTGGACCACGCCAGAAGCGGCGAAGTCGTGGTAGCCGAAGTGCACGCCGAGCCATCCGCCGTAGCTCCAGCCCCAGGCGGCTGCAACCACCCAGACGATTCCGCCCATGAGAGCGGTGAGCCAGAGGTACGCCGAAATTCGGATTCGCTCTAGCACCGCGCCGGACATGATCGAGCCGGTCGTCCACGAGAACAGCACGAAGGCCGCCCAGAAGACGCCCGTGATGTTGTCGCCGAGGTTCGGTCCTGCGGAGCCGTCCCACGGCAAGCCGTACTGGTCGCCGCAGAAGAACAGCCCATCGAGTCCTGCCGGGCTGTTGCCATTGGCGCTCCCGGTGAACTTGAGGCCCTCCTGCATGCAGAAGTACACGTACCAACCGACGTAATAGAACGTCGGCGTCACGACGGCGATCGTCATGATGTTCTTCATGGCCGTCGACATGACGTTCTTTCGACGGCTGACGCCGGCTTCATACGTCATGAAGCCGACGTGCAATAGCCACATGATCGCGACCGTGAAGAAGTAATAAGCCTCCGTAAACACAACAGAGGTATCCATCGCGCCTCCCCCCATGTTCGGTTTGCGCTGAGTCCCCAACAACCCGGGCGCCAGACCAATTGGGGGAAACCGTAACAGGTTCGCAATGTTCGCCTTGACATCACCCGCGCCATGGGTGGAATTTGAACGTCGTGGGCGGTTTTTGGGCAGAGCCCGCTCGTGCAGCGCGCGCGATCAACGCCCGAGCGGTTGGTCAGCGCTCGTACTGCAGAGGTGCCAATGCGGCTGACGTCGTGTGTTCAGCCCGGCTGTTCTGATCAGCCGTCGCCGGCGTCGCCGACCTGCACTTCGCGGATCTCCCCGGTGCCGGCGTGCACCCAGATCGCTGCGTGGTGGAGAAAGTCCTCGGACCCGCCGTCGGGGTCTGGGACCGTGAAGACCACGACCCAATAGGGCGTCGGGGGGAAGCCCTGGCGGAGCACCTTGGCCTCGGTGCGCTCGGGCGCGAAGCCATCGGGGTGCGCGTCCAGCTCGGCGCGAGCAATGGCGACGGCCTCGTTCTCCTCGAGGTCGACTCCGGAGCAGCTTCCTGGAGCGAAGATGAGGAGGATTGCCAGGATCACGCCGACGGTGATCAGCAGGAGCGGGCGACCAGGCATCGCATTCAGACGGCCGAGCAAGCCCTTCGATCTGTCGGGCGGCTCGGGGGGGATCAACCCGTCATCAGGCATCGTGATGTCCTCTGGCTTTCCGGCTGGTGGGATCAGTCGTCTCGGGGCGGGCGCGGCACGAGACGGAGAATGATGTAGCCCACCACATGGGTGATGGCCACGAAGGACACCCACCACAGCATGACGGTCTGCCGGTAGCCGCGTTCGCGGCATTCCCAGTAGGTGAGGCCGACCGCTGCTGCCAGCAGGACCCACAGCAGGAGGCTGCGGCGCGCAAAGCCGGTGTCGCTGATCCAGTCGGCGACGAACATCAAGCCCATTGCCTCACCCTCCCGCCGCCGAGCGCGTCTCGCTGGCGGGGTACACCTTGATGGAGATGAACCGCACCGGCAACTCGACGAGCTCGACTGGGCCGTGGGCCACCTCGCCGTGGATCTGCATGGTGTCGCCGGTGTTGAGCAGGTAGGCCTTGCCGCCGTAGCCGTAGCTGAGCGATCCCTCGAGCACGTGGAGAAACTCCACACCTGGGTGCTGGTAGAGCGGGAACACGCCGCCCGGCTCGGTGATGGTGGTGATCATCGGCTCGATGATCCGGTTGGGTCCTCGCAGCGTGCCGAGATCCTGGTACAGCCGGTCCGGCCCGCCGCGGTCGTGGTGGATCTCGTGGCCTTCGCCTGCTCGCACGATGACCAGGTCGTGTTCCTCGTCGAGGCCCCGGAATAGCGCGGTCACGGGTACCTTCGCCGTGCCGGCGAGGCGAGCGAGCGTCGACAGGCTCGGCGCACTCTGGCCGTGCTCGATCTTGGAGAGCATCCCCAGGGAGATGCCGGCATCGTTGGCGAACGCCGACATCGTCATATTCAAGGCTTGGCGGAGTTCGCGGACCCGGCTGCCGACGACGCGGCAGAGTTCGGCGGTGGTCAGCGGCGAGTCGATGGCCGAGCCCGCAAGGCTCAGCGAGTCGGGGTCGTCGATGTCTGCACTCTCGATCGCGTCATCCCGCTGGGCCGGGTTCATCGCCCTGATGTTGCCAGATGGCGGTTGCTGGCAGGTGCGCCCGCGGCGGAGGCGGCAGGCAATTCAGCGACCAGCGATCCGGCTGGTCGCAACGTCGCAGAATTGCCTGCCGCCTCCGCCGCTGTGGCATCTGCGCGTTTCGACCTCGGAAATCAGCCTTGGAGTTCGGCGGCTGCGGCGAAGGTTTGGAGCTCGCGTTCTATGTTGCCCATGGGCTGGAAGGCGACTTCGGTGATGCCGGCGGCCGCGAGTCGTTCGATGCGTTCGGGTACCTCACTGGCGTGGCATACGAAGGGGGCGATGCGCAGGGATTCGGGGGTGAGCACTTGGCGGTCGATGGCGTTGAGTTGGGTGAGATGACCTTCGTGGAGTGAGAGGTGGAGCGTGTCGGGGTCCCTGTCGCCGGTGACTTCGGCGAAGCGGTCGGCATTGGGCAGTGTGCTGAGCCGGGCATCGCGCTGTTCGAGGAATGCGTGGTAGGCGACGCTCACGCCGGGACCCGCCGTGTCGAGTACCCGGGGGGATTCGATGGTTTCCTCGTCGTCGAGGATCGTGCCGAAGCCAAGCAGGATCACGTCGTCGATCCCGGTGTAATCCGCATCGGGACGGGGCCGAGAGGTGAAGACGCCGCAGCCCATCTCCGCCGCAGCGGCGAGGCCTCGGGGACCGTTCACCGCCACGATCCACGGCACCTCGATGGGCCGCTCGACCGCTTGGCCTGGCCAATGGAGCATGCGTGCCGCCCTGCCGTCGACTTCGACGATCTCGCCTCGCAGCAGTGCTTGGGTGTCAGCGACCATCTGGGGGAACTCGGCCCAGCGCAGCGGCTTTTGGCCCATGGCCCGCCGGCCGGTGAAGCCCGTGCCGGCGCCGATGATGACCCGTTCGGGCCCGACGAGCCCGACCAGCGTTGCGATGGCTGAAGCCGTGGTCATCGGGTGGCGCAGCGAGGGAATCAGCACACCGGGCCCGAGACGGATGCGCTGAGTGCGCACCGCCGCGAGGGCGAGGATCATCCAGACATCGAGCTGCAGCGCCGGCGTGTCGTAGACCCAGGCGGTCTCGTAGCCCAGCTCCTCGGCCAGCACGATGTGGTCCGGCGTCTCGGGAACGGGCGGGAACGCGGCAGAGATCTTCATGGCGGCAGTCTCGCGAAATGCGCGGGCTTCGGCCCGGATCGCCAGCCCTGCAGGCGCGGACTCCCATGTCCGACGCTCGGACCGGGTCGGCAGCCCTGATCGCCGGAGCTCGTATGTGCGAGGCTGCGCGCATGGAGATCTCGAAAGCACTCGACTACGTGCGCAAGAACGACCGCGCTGTGCTGGCCACCAAGGCACGCGACGGCACGCCGCAGCTGTCGCCGGTGACGTTGGCCGTCGTCGACGACACGGTGGTGATGAGCACACGGGACACGGCCTTCAAGGTCAAGAACCTGCATCGCGACCCGCAGTCGTGGCTGTGCGTGTTTCCCGAGAAGTGGCTGGGCCGTTGGGTCCAGCTTGAGTGTCAGGCCGAGATCATCTCCGGCGAGGCCGCCCTCGATCCGCTGGTCGAGTACTACCGCACGCTGCAGGGCGAGCACCCCGACTGGGACGACTACCGCCGCGCAATGGTGGAGGACAAGCGCTGCCTCGTCCGCTTCCACATCACCAAGGCCGGCCCCGACAAGCACGGCTGATCGACGGACGCCGTGAGGTGCTGTGCCGACGCCGAGCGTTGGCCGGCAACCCGGAGCGGCGGCGTTCACTCCCAGTTGAAAGCCGCGTCGGGCCGCCGCGCCCACCCGGCTTGGCCGGTTTGGCGCATGTCGGTGCCGAGGCGTGCCATCTGCTTGGCGTAGAGCTCAGCGCCCACGTTGTGCCACTTGCCATGGCCCGGGAACACCCACTCGGCGCGCAGCTCGGACAACCGATCCATCGAGTCGGCGAGGACCGCCCATGAATAGAAGGTCTGCTCGGGGGTGACATCGAGCTCGCCCCGGCGGTGATTCCAGTGCAGCGTGTCGCCGGTGAACAGCCATCTGTCGTCGACGTGAAAGACGACCGAGCCCTCCGTGTGGCCGGGCACCTGTACGGCGACGGCACCCGGCGACACCTCGGTGGGACCCGTGCTCTCGAAGATGACCGTTGCGTAGGGCGCTGCGTCGGCGTCGGCGGCGTGTATCCAGACCTGCGCGCCGTAGCGCTCGGCCCAGCGGTCGGCGTCGGCTACGTCGTCGCGGTGGCTGAGCAGCACATGCCCGACACCGCCCAGGTCGTCGACGAGCTCGGCGAGTCCGCGCAGGTAACGGGGCGAGTCGACCATGAGGTTGCCGTTCGGTCGTTCGACAAGGTACGAGTGCGCCCCGAACGACGACTGCGCGTTGTGACCGAGCGCCCAGACACCGGGCGTCAGCTGGTGGGGGAACGATGGGTCAGGCGGCCGACGGATCTCGATGTTGCCGATCGACTGCGACGGACAGGCCTCCGCGGCCCTCCACAGCGCTGCAGATTCCTCAGGGCCGTCGGGCTGGCGGGCGAGGTAGGAGCGCCCAGCGCTGTCCATCTCGATGAGCCCCGGCGCCCAGTGCCGGGCCACGTCGCAACGGATGCAACGGGTGTCGACGAACCAAGGCCCCTCGACGTTCTCGGGATGCGCAGAGTCGAGACGCGCCATCGCCTGCACCCCCTGATGCCTGGCCCGAATGCTAAGTCCGGCCGACGGTCTCCGGGCATCGCCGTCTGGACGTCAGCTGTTGGTGACCTGCCAGTGGACGAGGGTGTACGGCGGGTTGCCGTTGTCGTGGTCTTCGAAGACGGCTTCGACATCGCCGCCGATGACGATGTCCTGCATGGGGTCGCCGAGCAGATTACCGATCATGCGCAGGTTGTCGGCGTGGGGCAGCTCGACCAGCACCACGATGTAGGGACCGTGCTCGGCCAGCGCCGGATGCACGGGGTGATGCACGCGCTGCCAGGAGTAGATGCGCGCTGTGGGCTCGACCGTCACCCACTCGACATTGAGCGACTGGCAGGCGTGGCACACCCAGTCGGGCCCCCATTGGTGGGTGCCGCAGTCGGCGCAGCGCTGTACTCGCAGCTCGTGCTCGCGGGTGCCTTCCCAGTACGGCGCGTCCATCCCGTCGCGCATCGGAGCAGGTTGGGTGAGGCCCTCCGGCAGGTAGGTGGCCTCGGCGAGCGCGCTCATCCGAGCACCTCCGCCGTGCCGTAGATCGCTGTCGAGGCGATCTCGACCATGGGTCCGGCGTTGGAGAGCGACACGTTGACGTTCGGCACCTGGTTGCTCGAATCGCCGCGCACCTGCCGCACCGCTTCGATCTGCATGCCGAGCCCGTGCATGTAGCACTCGGCGAGGTTGCCGCCGCTGGTGTTCAGCGGGATGCTCCCCCCGTCCGCCCGCAGGTTCTCGAACGTCAGCACCTCGTTGGCGTTCTCGTAGGTGCACAGACCGTGCTCGATGAGGCTCATCACCACGGCGCCGGTGAAGTTCTCGTAGCTCTGCACTACGTCGACGTCGTCGGGTGTCACGCCGGCCTGGTCATAGAGGTGCTGCGCCCCGAGCTTGAAGCTGGAGGTGGCGTAGTCGGTCGGGTTGTGCACCCAGGCGCCTGAGCGGTGCCCGCCGCTCTGCTGCGCCGCCAGCACCAGCACCGGTGTGTCGCTGAGATCGGCGGCCCGCTCGGCTGAGGTGACGATCATGGCGGCACCGCCGTCGTTCTCGAGGCAGCAGTCGTACAGCCGGAACGGCTCGGTGATCCAGCGGGACGAGTCGTACGTCTCGGCATCCAGCGGTCGGCCGTACATGACCGCCCGGGGGTTGTTCTGCGCGTGGTGATACGCCGCCAGCGCCACCGCCCGCATGGTGGATCGGTCGATACCGTGCTCCCACATGAGCCGGGTGGTACGCATCGCGTACATCTGGGCGGGGCTCATCACGCCGTAGGGGAGCGTGTAGGCGAATTCGCCCCGCACGGCCGGGCGGCGGCCGCCTTGGCCGAAGCGGCCGAACTGGCCCTGGGCCAGGCCTCGGTAGGCCACCACGACGTTGGCCGATCCGGCGTGCACGGCGCTGGCGGCGTTCTGCACGACGGCCGCAGCGCCGCCGCCCCCGCCGCCCCACTGCATGTTCGAGTAGCGCAGCTCTTCGAGGCCGAGGGCGTTGGCCAGCCGGGCCGGTGTATTGCGGTCGTTGCTGTACGAACAGAACCCGTCGATCTCCCGTGGGTTGATGCCCGCGTCCTCGCACGCCGCCAAGATCGCCTTCACGACCAGTACGAACTCGGGATCGGTCGACTGGCCGCGCTTGTAATAGGTGGTCTCGCCGACTCCGGCGACAGCCGTACGGCCGCGCAGGCCGCGGTTCACACCCGATTGGCTCACGGCCGCAAACCGTAGCCAAGACGTGGCCGGTGCCGCCCACGCCTGCCGGACCCCGCCGCGCAACCTCACGACTGCCTTGCCGGTGTCTGCGGTGACTCAACGGGCTAGAAACAGGGCCGATGACCGACGACGAGCTCGCCGCCCATCGCAGCAGCATCGACGAAGTCGACGCAGCGCTCGTGCGCCTGCTGGCCGAGCGCTTCCGCATCACACACGCAATCGGCGTCTACAAAGCCAACAACGACCTGCCGCCGGTGGACTTGGTTCGCCAGCACCAGCAGGTGGAAGGACTGCGTCGGCTCGCCCTGGACGAGGGCCTTGATCCTGACTTCTGCGAGCGGTTCCTGCACTTCGTGATGGACGAGGTCATCCGAAACCATCGGCGGATCGCAGAGGCCGCCAGCGAGTTCACGATCGAGCAGGAATCCCTCTAGAGCGTTGAGACCGCTGGCCGGCCGAACGGGCGGTTCAGCGAGAGGCGATGACGTCGATGCCGGCGTCGGCGAGCTGGGACCGTGCTGCTGCTTCGGTCTCGGGCGCCACCGAGGCGGAAAGCCCCTCGATCACGGTGGTCGTGTAGCCGTTCGCGGCAGCGTCCATCGCGGTGGCGCGCACGCAATGGTCGAAGGCGATCCCGACGACATCAACTTCGTGCACGCCTGCAGTGCCCAGCACGTCGTTGAGGGTCCGGCCGTCGTCGTCGACGCCTTCGAAGCCGGAATAGGCGGCAGCGTGCATGCCCTTGCGCACGCCCGCGTTGATGCGATCGGCGACAGCGTCGAGTGCAGGGTGCAGCTCGGCCTCTGGGGTGCCGGCCACGCCGTGCGGTGGCCACGTGTCGACAAAGTCGGGCTCGTCGCTGAAATGATCGCCCGGGTCGATGTGCCAGTCCTGGGTGGTCACCACCAGGTCGTAGCCGTGGTCGCCGGCCAGGAGGCCGGCCACTCCGGCGGCGACCTCGTTGCCGCCGTCGACGGCCAGCGCGCCGCCCTCGCAGAAAGTGGGCTGCACGTCCACGACGAGCAGGGCCGTGCGGGACTGCCTGTCTTTGGGATGCTGATCGGGATTCTCAGCCATGTCTGCACTCCTGCGCCGCGACACGTGCCGCCGGGCGCGGTCATCGCAGCGCTATGGCGCCAAATCTACCGTTGGCTCAAGAGGGCTCCAGCAGCGCTAGACGCCGAGCAGGAACGAGGCGTTGCCGGCCCAGAACGGCGCGGTAGCGCCCTCGCTGAGGCCAGCCGCACTGAACGACGCCTGGAACTCTGCGATCGGGTCCCGGCCCCCTTCGGGGTGAGGCCAGTCCGACGAGAACAGGAACAGCTCCGGGCCGCTGTTGGACACCAGCCAGCCCACATCCTCGAAGTGCCAGGGCGTGAAGCGCACCTGCCGGCGGATGTAGTCCGAGGGCGCCATGGTCAGCTTGGCCAGCTCGGGTTCGTGGCGTCCGAAGGCCTTGACGCTGTTGTCCAGCGAGCGCAGCAGGTTCGGCACCCAGCCGGCGCCCAGCTCGATCAGCCCGCAGCGCAGTTCGGGAAACTTCTCGAAGATGCCGTCCAGCACCATGCAGGCCAGCAGGTTCTCGGCGTCGTGGTACAGGTTCAGGAAATCCTTCGAGCGCATGTTCTCGCCGCCGCCCACGAAGTCCTTGCCGGGGACGCGGCCGTTGTTGTGGTACGTCTTCGGCAGCTGGTTGCCGCCGTTGGGCCCCAGATGCATGAGCACCGGCACGCTGGCCTCGGACAGCAGCGCCCACAGCGGGTCGAAATCGGGATGAGTCGGGCTCAACGACGTCGGCACGCCATGGGGGATCCATGCGGCCTTGCATCCGACCTCGATGGCCTCCCGCGCGCAGTCGACGGTGCGCTGCGGATCCTCCAGCGGCACGAAGGCCACGCCCAGCAGCCGCGGGTCTACCGAGCAGAAGTCGGCGATGCCGCGGTTGTGTGCCGATGCGCCCCCATAGGCCAGGTCGACGTCGCCTCGGGCGTGGAACTGCGTGTGGGCGAACGTGGTGAACACGAGTTGGCTGGCGAAACCGAGCTGGTCGAGTGCCCCGACCCGTTCACCGGCGTCCATGGAGCCGTAGGCGAAGTAGCCCTTCGGGCCGCCCACCACGTCGGCTGCCAGCTTGGCTGTTTCTTCGGGGTCGTCGCGGCGTGCCCAGCACTGCTCCACCAGCTCGTGCGTCGCCGCGTCGCCCCCGCCCAACAAGCTCAGATCCCGGAGCTTGGCGGCCACGGAGCTGTCGGCGTAGCTCGCCAGCCAATCCACCGGTTCCATCAAATGGCTGTCAGTGTCGTGAATCAGCCGTTCACCCGCATACGTCGTCATGGCGTTTCCCTCCGTGGTGGTCGTGGGCGGTCAGCCGCCGTGGCGGAGGAGCTGGCCGCTGTAGGTCTCGGTCTGGGTGTCCTCGGAGATGGTCTCGGCGCCGTTCACTATGACGCTGCGGTAGCCGCTGGCCCGCTGAATGCGGCGCCACTCGCCGCCCGGCAGGTCATGGACCACCTCGTTCGGCCCGACGGTCAGGTTCTCGGGGTCGTACACCACGACATCGGCAGGACCGCCCTGTCGAATCAGGCCGCGATCGCGGAATCCGGCGAGCTGCGCGGGAAGCGCCGCGAGCCGTCGATGCGCTTCCTCGTAGGTCACCCACTGGTTCTCACGCACCTGCTCCGCGAGTGTCTCGGTGGGGTAGCGCCCTGCGGTGAGGAACTTGGTGTGCGCCCCACCGTCGGACACGCCGAACAGCATGTGCGGGTACTGCACCACGTCGCGCAGCAGTTCTGAGCTGCCCTGCGGCGGCGCCACGAAGAACAAGGTGTCGAGCCCGTCCGTCACGGCCACGTCGAGCATGAGGTCCACCGGGTGCTTGCCCGCCACTTCTGCCGCTTGGCCCACCGACATCTCCCGGTACTGCTCGGTCGATTCGCTGCGCGGCGACAGGATGGTCACGGTCTCGATGCCCGCGGTCGCTGTGCGGGGCATCGTGTCCTTGAGGGCCTGGCGGCGGCTGGGGTCGGCCATCTTGGCCAGGCGCTCGGCCTTATCGCCCATGCAGGCTTCCATCCAGGCCTCGGAGTCGTCGTAGAGGTTCCAGTCCTCGAGGGTGAACGTGAACCCCGCGTCGCTGGTGACGCCCTGGCCGTACACCGGCACGCCCTGCTCGCGGCAACGCTCCAGCCACTCGATCTGACGCCGGTGGATGTTTGGCTTGTCCTCGAACGCCTGCACCACGTTGTGCAGCAACGGCCGGCCGCTGATCGATGCGATCTCCTCGAGGTGGGCCATGTCGTGAGCGACGTTGCCGCTCGTGAGCGTCATCTGCACGACGCCCTCGTTGCGCTCGGCCAGCACGCGGGCCAGCACCCGGGCGGTTTCGTCGTTCATCATGTCGGTCGGCATCGGCGTGCCGTCCCAGTCGCGCTGCACCGCAGCGGGGCCCGTCGGTGGCAGCCGCTGGGCAGACCAGCCGCAACCGCCCGCATCCATGGCCTCATGCACCAGCTTGGCGAGCATCTCGTGCTCGCCTTCGGTGGGCAGCCGCCCAGACTTCGCATCGTCGAGGCCGAGCACCATCACCAGCATCGGGCCGATCGGCACGTACGGCAGGATGTTCATCGCCTTGGGCGTGCGTTCGAGACTGTCCAGATACTCCGGGAACGTCACCCAGTCCCAGGGCATGCCCTGGCGCATCGACTCGTACGGAATGGCCTCGACGCGGGTCATCGAGCGCATCGCGTACTCGCGCATGTCGGGATCCACCGGGGCGAAACCGAAGCCGCAGTTGCCGATGGCGACCGAGGTGATGCCGTGCCAGCCCGACAGCGTGCAGTAGGGGTCCCAGAAGACCTGCGCGTCGTAGTGCGTGTGCAGGTCGACGAAGCCGGGGGCGATGTGCATGCCGGAGGCGTCGATGACCCTGGCGCCCTCCCGGGCATCGACCCGGCCGACAGCGGCGATGCGTCCGCCGGCGATGCCGACGTCGCCGCGCACCCTCGGTGCCCCGGTGCCGTCGAAGATCATCCCGTCCTTGATGACGATGTCGTAGGTGCTCATGCGGTGTCCCATCCCATCCGTTGTGCTGCGTAGAGCGTGTCGGTGTATTCCTCCATGTGGGCGATCAGGCCGTCGCGGCAGTCGTACACCCAGCAGTACTGGTTGTCGTAGTCGCGGCCGGTGGCCTTGGCAGTGGCCGTCAGCCGCTGCTGCACCACCGCGGTACTGCCCTCAACGATCATCCTGCGGACCTCGAGGTTGATCGGCTGGGAGATGTCGAAGGTCTGCCTGACGACACGACCCCCCAAGGCCTCCACCACCTCTTTGGCTCCCGTCATTGTGTCGACTGCGTTGCCCTGGGCGGCTGTTTCAGGCAGCACCCAGGTGACCTCGGGGTCGAGGCACTCGAGCATGGTGTCTCGGTCTGCGGTGGTCAGCGCTGCGTAGTAGCGCTCCATCAAAGCCCGCGTCTCAGCACTCTGCATTGTCGTTATTCCTCCTGCTGCGTAGCGATGTTGCGAAGCGACCTAGGGCGCTGTGGCGCGCAGCGCGTCGTCGAGCCGGTCGAACAGCTGCCCGATCTCGTCGTCGGTGATTATGAGCGGCGGGCAGAACGCGAGTGCATTGCCGATCGACCGCGTGATCACGCCTCGCTTGAGGAAGGCCTCCTTGGCCTCGGTGGCGTCTCGGCCCAAATCGCAGGCCCAAATGCCGCCGAGTCCCCGGTAGCTGTCGATCATGCCGTCACCCTGAAGCGCCAGGAATCCCTCTTCCATCCGGTCGCCGATTTCATGTGCCCGGTCGACCAGCCCCTCCGATTCGATGACGCCGATGTTCGCGATGCCGGCCGCGCAGGCTGTCGGGTGACCGGAGTAGGTGTAACCGTGCATGAACTTGGTCTCGTCGGCCTCCAGCAGGTCGGCGATGTCGCGTGACACCAGCACGCCGGCCAAGGGGATGTAGCCCGACGTGACGCCCTTCGCGAACGTGAACATGTCCGGTGCCACGCCGAAGGTCTGTCCGGCGAACCAGCTCCCGGTGCGTCCGAAACCGCAGATGACCTCGTCGAAGATCAACAAAGCGCCGTGTTCGGTGCACAGTCGACGAAGTCCCTCGAAATACCCGGACGGCGGCGGAACAACGCCCCCGGCGCCCTGAATGGGCTCGGAGATGACCGCTGCTATGCGGTCGCCTTGCTCCGCGAACAGCTGCGCGGCGGGCTCGACGTCGTCATTGGGTATCTCGACCACGTGGGGCATGAGATCGCCCCAGCCTTCGCGGTATGCAGCTCCTCCCTGCACGCTGGTACCGCCCACATTCACGCCGTGGTAGCCGGCGGAGCGGCGGACGATGATCTGCCGATCGGTGTCGCCCTTGAGATGGTGAATGCGACGAGCGAACTTCAGCGCCGTGTCCACGGCTTCGGAGCCCGAACATGCCAGGAACACTCGCCCGTCAGGGTGCTGTGATCGGGCGCGGACCATCTCGGCGAGTTCGACAGCGGGGCCGTTGGAGAAGGGCTCGAATGTGTTGTAGGTCGCCAGCTGATCGAGCTGCGCACCGATGGCATCTATGACTGTGCGGTTTCCGTGGCCGATCTGGCACAGCCACAGACTGGCGAGGCCGTCGATGTATTCGTTGCCAGCGTCGTCAGTGAGTTTGACGCCCTCCCCCGAGACGATCCGAATGAACTCGTTCTCGCTGCGGCCGACAATCGAATACGGATGAATGAGTGCGTTGCTGTCCATGGTGGACACCCCCGTGTTTGCGCTCCCGAGAGCCTGGGCAGAGGCTTGGGCGCAGCCTACGCGTGCGCTCGTGCCCGGGGCTCAGCCTCTTTAGGCTGATGTCGTTTGGCGGCCTGCCCGAGGGTGCTGCCGCTGAAGGGAGTTGCGATGTCGCTGCGATACGGCCGGCCGCTGGTCATGATTCCCGGTCCGTCGGTCATCCCGGATCGGGTGCTGAACGCGATGCGCCGTCCCCTTCCGAACATCTACGAAGGCGAGGTGGTCAACCTCACCTACTCCCTGCTTGAGCGGCTGCCCGCGCTGGCCCGCACCGAGCACCGGGCCTACATCGCAATCTCCAACGGGCACGGCGCCTGGGAGATGGCCACGACGAACACGCTCTCACGCGGAGACAAGGTGCTCGTGCTCGAAGTGGGCCATTTCGCCACGAACTGGGCCGAGATGGCCGCGATGAGCGGTATCAAGTTCGAAGTGCTGCACGCACCGGATCGGGCGGCCATCGAGTTCGACGCGGTGCTGGACCGGCTGCGTGCAGACGTCGGCCGGGAATTCGCGGCCGTCTTCGTTGCCCAGACCGACACCTCGACGACCGTGCGAAATGACATCGCCGCAGTGCGGCGCGCACTGGATGAGGCCGACCACCCGGCGCTGCTGATGGCCGACTGCGTGGCGTCACTGGGCTGCGAACCCTTCGAGATGGACGCCTGGGGCGTGGACGTGACGGTTGCGGGCAGCCAGAAGGGCCTGATGGTGCCGCCTGGCCTCGGCATCGTCTGGGTGGGCCCGAAGGCATGGGAAGCACATCAGCGAGCCGACCTGCGCACCGCCTACTGGGACTGGTCACGGCGGACCGATCCCGACGCCCACTACTGGATCTTCTGCGGCACCCCGCCGGTCCAGCACCTGTGGGGCCTGGCAGAAGCGCTCGACATGATCGACGAGGAGGGCTTGGAGAACATCTGGGCGCGTCACGATGTGATGGCGCGTGCCGTGCACGCTGCGGTGGATGCATGGTCGGCGCCGGATGCTCTCGAGCTGAACGTGCCGGTCCCATCGCATCGCTCGAACTCGGTGACGCTGGTTCGCACGGGCGAGGTGCCGGCTGGCCAGATCCGCCATACCTGCGAAGGCGAAGCCGGCCTCACCTTGGGACTCAACATTCAAGGCGACCCCGATGCGGCATTCCGCATCGGGCACATGGGGCACCTCAACCCGCCGATGCTGCTCGGGACCATCGGCACCATCGAGGCCGTGCTGGGATCCATGGATGCGCCGATGGGCGGTTCGGGGGCCGCAGCAGCGGCCAGCGTCATCGCCCAAGCCACCACGCCGGTGCCCAAGCCTGCCCCCGGCCCCGAGGATCTCTGGTCCTAGACGACTACGCCGACGCTCCGCCGAGCCCTGAGGACCCCTAGCCCGCGGCGAGCTGGCGGACGAGCACGACAGTGGCGCTGGTCGCCGCCACCGACAGCACGATGATCCGAAAGCGCGGTCCTGCAATCCGCGGCCGCAGCCACCTGCCGAGCGGCAGGCCGAGTGCGACGGCGGGCAGCAAGCCCAGCCCGAGCCACAGTTCCCGCAGGCCGAATTCGCCGATGACGGCGAGGGCAGCGATGATCGCCGTGCCGACGAACAGCATGAAGGTGGCCAAGGTGGCCCGCGTGCCGCGATCAACTGCCGACGCAAGGCCGGGGCTTTCAGCGCCGCTCGGTCCGCGACAGCGTTGCGGATATTGATGCCGCCCGCCAGCATCAGCATCGGCCCAGGGATTCCCGTCGGCTCGATGGTCACCAGCACTGGTCCCACGATCAGGCCCATGCCGAGGCCGATGCACGCCTGTGTTCCTGCGCCGGCGGCGACCACCACCGCCACGACCACATACTCCAGGACGCTCATGAATCGAGCAGGACGCGGCTCACGAGGTGCTTCCCCAACCGCTCATCTGGCCCCTTGCGGTATGGGCACGCTCAAACCGGCAGGTTGCCGGTAGCGGCCCCGGTGCTGCCGGTGTCGGTGTAGGCGGCGATGGTGCGCTGCGCGATGCGCATCTGGTGCACCTCATCGGCGCCGTCGGCGAAGCGGGCCCAGCGGGCGTGCTGGTACATGTGGGCCAGCGGGGTGTCGGTGGAGTAGCCGAGCGCTCCGTGCACTTGGATCGACCGGTCGATGACCCGGCCCAGCATGTTCGCCACGAAGTGCTTGGCCATCGACACTTCGGCCTTGAAGTCCTCGCCCGTGCCTGCCTGCGCCCGGTCGACCTTGTAGGCCGCATGCAGCACCATCAGCTTTGCCTGGTACAGCTCCATGGTGCTGTCGGCGATCATCCACTGGATGCCTTGCTTCTCGGCGAGCAGTGAGCCGTGGGCGTACCGGTTGAGCGACCGGTCGACCATCATGTCGAGTGCCGTCTGGGCCTGGGCGATCCAACGCATGCAGTGCGCCAGGCGGGCCGGCCCCAGCCGGTACTGGCCCAGCAGGTGTCCCTGGCCCCGCCCGCCCAGCATCTGGCCGGCACCGACTCGCAAGTCCTCGATGAGAATCTCGCTGTGGCCCGTCGAGCCGTGCATGGTCTCGATCTGGCGCACCTCGGTCCAGCCTTCGGTTGGCAGGTCGACAATGAACGCTGAGTTGCCGGCTTGGGGGATGTCGGGGTTGTCCTCGGTGCGGGCGATGAGGATGGCGAACTTGGAACGGTGCGCATTCGAGATGAACCACTTGTGGCCGTTCAGCACCCACTCGTCTCCGTCGGGATAGCCCCGGGTCTGGATGAGCGTGGGATCGGAGCCGGCTACCTCGGGCTCGGTCATGGCGAAACACGACTCTGCGCGGCCCTCGCACAGCGGCGCCAGGTAGCGCTGCTTCTGCTCGTCGGTGCCCCAGTGCAGCAGCGTGTGCATGTTGCCTTCGTTGGGCGCTTGGCAGTTGAGCACCCACGGTCCGAACCGGGTCTTGGCGGCCTCGGCTTGCACCATCGCCATCTCGACGTGGCCCAACCCCATGCCGCCCCACTCGGCGGGCATGTGTGGCAGCCACAGGTGTTCGTCGCGCGCCCGCTTGCGCATGCCCAGCAGCGCCGTCACGTACGCGTCGCGGTCGGTCTCTTCGAGCCGCTCGGCATCGATGCGTCCCTCGACCGGACGCACCTCGACGTCGATGAACGCGGCGATGCGCTTGCGGAGCTCCTCTAGTTCGGGGCTCAAGCTGAAGTCGATGGCCATCGCTGCCTCCTGCGACCGGGGTGTGCCGCCGTCGTTAGATCGTGAAGGGTTCCCCGTCGCCCCGCTCGCGCACGGCGATCTCCTCTACCGGCTTGCGGCTCAGCTTGGTGAGCTGCTTGGTCGGCTTGCCGATCGGCAGCAGGGCGCACACCGCTTCCCAGTCCTCCAGTCCGAGGAATTCCTTGGCTGCGGGCTCGCTTGCCGAGAGCAGCGTGGTCATTGCACCGCCCAGGCCCTCATTGCGGGCACCCAGCAGGATGTTCCACGCGAACGGGTACACCGATGCGCCGCTGACCACGCCGATGCGGTCCTGTTCCTTGTCGATCGAGGCGACATTGCGCAGATCGACGGTGATCACCAGCACCACGGGCACTTCGTCCATGTGCTCGAACATCGGAAGCGGGAACTTCAACGACTCGTCGGCCATTGCCTCTTCGATGTTCACCGATGACGGGCTGTAGCTCTGCCAGTACACCTCGCCTGCAGCCACCTGAGCCGCGGCGACGCGCATCGCCGGAATGCACAGCTCGCCGAGGCGCTTCTTGCGGGCAGGATCTCGCACCACGATGACTTTGTGGCCCTGGCGGTTGCCGCCGCTGGCGGCGAACCGAGCATTGTCGAAGATGCGGTACAGCACTTCGTCGGTGACTTCGTCGTCGGTGAAGTCCCGAGCGGCGAAGGTGGTGCGCATGACGTCGTAAATCTCCATCTCGCCAGTCTCGCACCGGTCGGCCAACTCCGCGCCGGGCATCGAATTCGCGCCAGAATCGCCGGTACCCGGCCATGTGATGGCCATATCGAGGGGGGATCGTGAGTTTCACCCGTGTCCTGATCGCCAATCGCGGCGAGATTGCCATCCGTATTGCCAAGGCTGCTGAGGCCCTCGGAATCGAGACAGTGGCAGTGCATGCGCCAGTCGACGAGCGCTCGCTGCACCTGGTGGCCGCGGACCAGATCGCGCCGTTGCCTGGCGGCGATCCGCTGGCCGCGTACCTGAACATCGACGCGTTGCTGCGGATCGCAGCCGAG
Source organism: Candidatus Poriferisodalis multihospitum (assembly GCF_028283155.1). NCBI lineage: Bacteria > Bacillati > Actinomycetota > Acidimicrobiia > Acidimicrobiales > Candidatus Poriferisodalaceae > Candidatus Poriferisodalis > Candidatus Poriferisodalis multihospitum. The sequence continues at coordinate 24,242 of NZ_JAPYOK010000043.1, forward strand.
CACGGCTGCGATTGCGTCCACCCCGGCTATGGCTTCCTGGCGGAGAACGCAGCTCTTGCCGCTGGCTGCGCCGAAGCGGGACTGACGTTCGTGGGACCCGCGGCCGGCACGCTCGAGCTCTTCGGCGACAAGGTCCGCGCCCGCACATTGGCTGCCTCGCTGGAGATTCCCGTCGCGGGTGGGTCGCCGGGGGCCGTCGCCGATGCGGCCGCGGCTGCGGACGCCGCCGCAGAGGTCGGTCTGCCGGTGATGCTGAAGGCTGCGGCCGGCGGCGGCGGCCGGGGCATGCGCGCAGTGGAGCGCATCGAGGACATCGCTGAGGCGTTCGAACGGTGCTCCAGCGAAGCTGCAGCGGCCTTCGGCAATGGCGCTGTGTTCGTGGAGCGCCTGGTGGAACGACCACGCCACATCGAGGTGCAGGTGCTCGCCGACCTTCACGGGAGCGTGGCGCATCTGTGGGAACGCGACTGCTCGGTCCAGCAGCGCAACCAGAAGGTCATCGAGATCGCCCCCGCGCCGGGGCTTGACGCCGGCCTGCGTGACCGGCTGCATGCTGATGCCGTTCGACTCGCCGCACAGGCCGGTTTGGCGAATGCAGCAACGGTGGAGTTCTTGGTGTCGCCCGAAGCCGGCGACCACTTCTTCATCGAGTGCAACCCGCGCATCCAGGTGGAGCACACCGTCACTGAACAGGTCACCGGCGTCGATCTGGTCGAGGCGCAGTTCAGGATCGCGGCAGGTGCGCGCTTGGAGGAGATCGGTGTTGTTCCGGGCGACGCAGACCGGGGCAGGGCCGCGGCGGCGTCCGCGGCCGCTCCGCGCGGCTACGCCGTGCAGGCACGAGTCGTAGCGACTGGTTCTGGCGCGATCTCGGCGTACCACGAACCGTCAGGCGCGGGCGTCAGGGTCGACGCCGCCGGCTATGCCGGCTACACGCCGCCACCGCACTACGACCCGCTGCTCGCCAAGGTCATCGGCACCGGAAGCACCCTCGAAGCCGCAGCAGCCCGCACATCGGCGGCACTGGCTGACTTTCACATCGGCCAGCTGCCCACGAACATCGATCAACTTCGCCAGATTCTCAACCACCCTGCTGTGCGCAGCGGTGATGCACGGACCACGTTGCTCGCCGAGATGGTGCCGCTCGCCGACGGGGCGGCGGCCGTCACGAGCACCAACGGCATGTCGGGCGACATGAGCGGCAGCGTCTCGCGACGCGCTGCGATGTTGGAATCCGCCTCAGCGGCGCCGCCCGTGACGGTGCCACCGGTCACAGCTGCGGCCTCAACGTGGCCGGACCGCGAGCTCGCCGACGGTGAGGTTGCGATTCGCAGTCCGTTGCCCGCCAGCGTCGTTGATGTGCGGGTGAACGCCGGCGACGCCGTGACAGCGGGACAAGCGCTGGTGGTGTTGTCGGCCATGAAGATGGAAACCGAGGTGACTGCGCCATGCGACGGCACCATCTCGGCGTTGCGGGACCTGCAACCCGGCGATCAGTTGGCAGCAGGCGATGTATTGGCCGTGGTGCTGTCCGGTGCAGATGCCGGCGGCGCTCCGAGCGCACGCACCGCTCTCAGCGGCTGGGAGCCCCTGCTCGACGAGGTGCAGACGCTGCAGCGGCTGGCCGAAGAACGGCTCGGTCCGGACTCCGAGGAACCCGGCGTCGTGCGGCAGCGCAATCGGGGCAAGCTGCACTGCCGCGACCGTATCCGCCTGCTGCTCGACGAGGGCAGCTTCCGCGAGGTCGGCAGCCTGGCCGGCTTCGCTTCCTACGACGACGAAGGCGAGATCGCGGCGTTCACACCTGCCAACCACGTCGGCGGCACCGGCAAGATCAACCGTCGCGACGTCATCGTCTGCGCCGACGACTTCACGTCGCGGGGCGGCCACGCCGACGGAGCCATCGGTGCCAAGAGCTTCTACTTGGACTTGCTGTCAACTGAGCTCGGCGTGCCGTCCATCCGGCTGCTCGACGGTTCGTCAGGCGGCGGCAGCGTCGCCTCGATGGTGCCCGAGCAGCGCAAGGAAGGCGAGAGCAGTGCCAAGGAGAGCACCGGCGCCATCAAGGCCGGCCGTCCACGGGTGACGGGAGGCGGCGGCTCCTTCCTGCCCTCGCACTTGGGCAGCACCGAGTATGCCGAACAGCTCGCGACGGTGCCGGTGATCAACATGCTGCTGGGCAGCGTGGTCGGCATCGGCGCGGCCAAAGCGGTGCTGGGCCATTTCGCTGTCATGGTGCGCGATATCTCGCAGCTCTTCGTGGCGGGGCCGCCGGTCGTCAGCCACGCCATGGGCTACGACATCTCCAAGGAAGACCTCGGCGACTGGCGCATCCACTGCACCAATGGCTCGGTGGACAACCTGGCCGAGACCGAGCAGGAGGCGGCTGAGCTCGTTCGACGGTTCTTGTCGTACCTGCCGCCGTCGGTGTACGAAACGCCGCCGGTGCTGCCGCCTGACCCCGCCGATCCGCCGGACCGGCGTGAGCAGGAACTGCTGACGCTGATCCCTCGCAAGCGAACGACCACGTTCGACATCCGCCGTGGCATCGAGCTGATCTGCGACCGCGGCTCGTTCTTTGAGATCGGCCCGCTGTGGGGCACCGATCAGGTGGTCGGCTTCGCGCGCATGAACGGTCACCCGGTGGGCGTGCTGGCATCGGACAGCCGCCACCCGAACGGGGGCGCGCTCACCGCTGACGGCTGCGACAAGCTGACGCGCCACATCGACCTGTGCGACCTGTTCCATATGCCGATCCTGAATCTGTGCGACAACCCCGGTTTCGCGGTCGGCGTCGAGCACGAGATCACCGGCACCATCCGCAAGGGCGCGACGTGGATGACGGCGTTCGCGCAGGCCGCGGTGCCGATATTCACCGTGCTCATGCGGCGCAGCTTCGGCGTAGCCGGCAACAACTACGCCACGCCGCGGCGCCAGCACAACGCCCGTGTGGTGTGGCCGGCCGCCGATGTGGGGGGCATCCCGCCCGAGGGTGGCATCGAGGCCGCCTACAAGCGGCAGCTGGCTGAGGCGGAGGACCCGGTGGCGCTGCGGGCGGAGCTCGAAGCTCGTATCGAGGCGGCGCGTGGCGCCTACCGGGTGGTGAACCGCCCGGTTCAGCTCGCCTCGCGCCCGATCGCCTACCGGCCTTGATGTGATTGGCCCTGAGGTGGTTGGTCCTGATCGAGCTGTGGTGAGCGTGCCTCGGCCGTGATGGCCAACCGCGCGATCAGCTCGCGGAAGATCATGGTGTGCACCGGGACCAGCACCCACCAGTAGAGGCGTCCCAGGACCCCCCTGGGATGAAACCGCGCCCGCTGCTGCAGCAGCACTCCCTCGGCTGATTTGCTGAGCTGCCATTCCAGCCATGCGTCGCCGGGCACGCGCATCTCGGCCCGCAGTCGCAGCAGGCTGGGCGGCTCGCAGACCTCCACCCGGAAGAAGTCGACTGCATCGCCGACCTGCAGGTCGTCAGGGTGGCGCCGGCCCCGCCGCATGCCCACCCCGCCGATCAGCTTGTCGAGCGCGCCGCGCAGCTGCCACAGCCATTGCGCGGCGTACCAGCCGCGCTCGCCGCCGATGCCGGACACTGTCGCGAAGGCGTCTTCGATCGACGCGTCCACCGACACCTCGCGCTCGTCTGCCAGCACCGTCCCGCCGGCCCAGTTGGGATCTTGAGGCATCGGCGACGCCGCCGTGCGATCGGCAGCGCTGTCCATCCAGCTCGTCGTGATGTCCAAGTCCTGGACATGCTGCACGGCGCGTTGGAGGGCCTCGTCCAGACGCAACGGTTGATGCTGTAGGCGACGCTCGATGCTGCGGGCCTTGCTGACGACGACGTCGTTGACGAGGCTGTCCACGAGCGGCCGCGCGAGGTCGTAGGGAAGCGGCGTGACCAGCTTGACCCAGTGCGAGGACAGCCGCGGTGTCAGCACGGGCACCGGCAGGATCAGTCGCCGTCGCAGGCCCGCGCAGCGTGCGTAGGCGTTCATCATGTCCCGGTACGACACGACGTCAGGGCCGCCGATCTCGACAACCTCGTGTGCCGCCGCAGGCATGCCCACGGCCGTGGCGAGGTAGTGGAGGACATCGGCGATGGCGATGGGCTGACAGCGAGTGGCCGTCACCCAGCGAGGGCAGATCATCGCCGGCAGCACCTCGACGAGATGCCGCAGCATCTCGAACGACGCGCTGCCCGAGCCGATGATGACCGCCGCCCGCAGCTCCGTGACCGGAACCGACCCGCTGGCCAGCAGTCGTCCCACCTCGTGCCGGCTCTCCAAGTGGGGCGACAACCCAGGAGCGTCGCTGCCCAGCCCGCCGAGGTACACGATTCGGCTCAGCCCGGCGGCCTCCGCAGCAAGGGCCATGTTGCGCGCGCCGATGCGGTCAGCGTGCGCGAAGTCATCGGTCATGCCCATGGCATGGACGAGGTAGAACGCTGCCTCGCATCCGGCCAGGGCAGCTTCCAGAGAGGCGGCATCTGCCACGTCGCCGGCGCGCACCTCGACTTCTCGGCGCCATGACCGATTCGCCAGCCGCTGAGCATTGCGTGAGATGCACACCACCTGGTGGCCGTGGCCGATCAGGTGCGGCACCAAGCGGCCGCCGACGTAGCCCGTCGCTCCCAGCACAGCGATCTTCACGACCACATCATTGTTGTTTCGGCCGGCGAAACGATGTCGCGAACTGATCTCGATGTGCCAGCAGGGGTGCGGCAGATCAGGCTGGGCAGCTCATGCAGATTCCACGACCCAAACGGCAGGAGCGGCGCGGTCGCGTTTCTGGTCGGCCTCGTCGCCTTCGGCTTGGCCGAATCCGGGCATCTCGTCGAAGGCGCCATTGACCCCATTGCCGACCGGTACAGGCTGGCGAGCACCCTCGGGGAGTTCACGCGTCGCGGTCAGCACGGGTGTCGGCGTCGGCCGAGCGGATCGAGGCCGAACCGGAGCTGCCCACTCGGATTCGGGCGGCCGAGCCGCGAGGTAGTCACGGGTGGGATTGCCGGCGAAGCTGTAGACGATCAGGCCCCCCACGGCAATCGCCGCCAAAGTGAAGAACGCCGACCGGTAGCTGTAGGCATCGTGAAGGACGCCGGTGATGAACGGGCCTCCGGCTAGGCCCGACACCATGAGCAGCGAGCCGAATCCGTAGATGCGCGGGTAGTCCCGCACGCCGAACGCGTCGGCCAGGATCAGCGGGTGCAGCATCAACAGGTTGCCCATGGCGCTTCCCAGCACCAGCACGCCCACCACGATGGTGAGCTCGTCGCCGGCGACGGCCAGCACGCACAAACCGACCACCTGCACCACCATCAACGCCATCGTGAGCCAGCGCAGCGACAGCTTCAGCGCTGCGACGCCCCCGCAGATCCTGGCAACCACGCTGGTGCCAGCCAGCAGCTGCACAGCGCCTGCGCCGGCGGCTTCCAGCCCCAGCCGGTCGCCGGTGAGTTTGTAGATGTGGTGAATCGCGCCGACCTGGCTGCTCATCGCGAGCACGAATCCGATGGCGGTGAAGATGAAGAACCGTGTCCGAATTGCCTGCCCGTACGACGTTCCGGGTGGCGTGCCGACGGGGGTCCGGCCCGAGTGGTCAGCCGAGCGAGCCCCATCGGGCCCCAGGCCCACATCTGCGGGCCACGCACGAATGAAGCCCCACGTCGAGATCAGCAGTAGGGCGCAGTACACCACCGCAAATCGGGGCGCCCAATAGACCAGCGAAACGCTCTCGATTCGTTGGATGAGTTGGGGAAGCAGGATGATGCCGCCGAGCGACAAGCCGGTTGACGCGATTGCCATCGCTACTGAGCGACGCCGCTCGAACCAGCGGGTCACCAACGTGGTAGTCGGCACTAGGCCGCAGAGCCCGAAGCCAATGCCGAACAAGATCATCACGGCGAACATCTGCCAGCCGTTGCGAATCTCGGCCAGCAAAGCCATGCCGGCCGTGCTGACGGCGGTGCCCGCCGTGATCACCCATCGCGCATCGAACCGGTTGACCAGCTTGCCCGTGTAGTACCCGCACAGACCTGAGGCCAGCAAGAACACACCCACACCAGCGCTCGCGAGACCGGTGCTGAAGTCCTGCTCGTCGACGAAGGCATCCAGAAATGCGCCGAGGGCATAGAAGACCATGCCCGAGGTGATCATCATCACCCCGAACACGCCCGCAAGCACCACCCAGCCCCGCACGAATGGCTGGCTGCGGTCGGCGGTGGCAACCGGCACATTCATCGCCGCACAGCCTGCCAGCTAACTTTCCCCGATGCGCCTGCCTCGGCACAGCGGAAGGTGTCGATCAGGGCCGGTTGCCTGCGTGGCGGCGTTGCTTGTGCTTGGGGCCGCGGCGTGCACGTCGACTGACCAAGCGGCGGAAACACCCTCCGGTTGCGTGGCCGATGCCGAGCTGGTCGGAGCGCACAGTCGCCATTACCTGACATCGGGAGGCAATGAGTACGAGTATCTGCTGTATGTGCCGGTCGCGGCTTCGGCGCCGGCGCCGCTGGTGTTGAACTTCCACGGCCTGGGCGGCGACGGGGCTGGACAGGCGGCCTACACCGGCTACACCGACCTGGCGGAGGCCGAGGGATTCGTGGCGGTGCATCCATCGGGGATATTGGTCGAGTCGAGCAAATGGGGCGCGACCCGTAATTGGGAGGGGATCGGGGCAGACACGATCTCACGGGATGACGTGCAGTTCGTCAGCGATCTCATTGATCGCATCGCAGCTCAAACCTGCATCGACCTGAACCGCGTCTACGCAACGGGCTTCTCCAACGGGGGCTACTTCAGCGCTCATCTGGTCTGCGGACTGACAGACCGGATCGCTGCCACTTTTTCCGTTGGCGGCATCAGCCATCCCGACGGGTGTCAACCCGCTCGGCCGGTGGCCATGGGCGCCGTCCATGGAACTGCCGACGAGGTGGTGCCGTTCGACAACAGCAGGGAATCGGTGCTGCTCAAAGGTGTGCAGATCGACGATGAGAAGGTCCAGGAACTCGGAGAATTCTTCGGCGACATCATTCCCGACGAGCTGGCTCAGTTCGCGACGGAGTTCAATTGCGCGACGGCGACCGAGACCCGGTTTGACGCCGTGACATGGCTCATGCGCTACACCGGCTGTGATGGCGACATCGAGTTGCGCTTCTACGCGATCGAAGGTGCTGGGCACATCTGGCCGGGCTCGTCATGGGCGAAAGGCGGCAGCAAGAACGGTGCTGCGTCCGCGGACGGCATCAGCGCCACCGCGCAGGGCTGGGCCTTCATGAGCCAATATTCGCTGGATCGGTGAGACTGCTCGGTCGCCGGTCGGCACGCAAGGAGTGAACAAGCCGATGGAGATGATGAAGGCGGGCCGGATGGTTGATGTGGGTCGCATGGTGTGCGAAGAGATCCCGGTGCCGCCATTGGACGAGGCCTCGTCAGATG
>NZ_JAPYOK010000044.1:0-19827 GCF_028283155.1 Candidatus Poriferisodalis multihospitum
ACCGACCACTACCATGACCAACCAGACACCACCGCCAGCACGCCGATGCTGCTTGAAACAACCGGCAAACTGTCGCGAAGAGTCAGAAACACCTCAGCCGCCGTCAACGCCGGCAGCGGCTACACCGTGTCGACCGCCCAGGCCGCTGCCGCGGTCGCAGTCACCGACGACGACGATCCGCCGGTGGTGGTTCCGGTCGTGAGCGTCACTGCGGGCAGCGGCGTCACCGAAGGCGGCACAGCCACCTTCACGCTGAGCGCCAGCCCCGCGCCCGCAGCCGGCATCGACGTCACCGTCACGATCACCGCCGCCGGCGACCACGGCGCCACCACCGGTTCGCGCACGGTCACCGTCCCCGCGTCGGGCAGCGTCACGGTCACCGTCGCCACCAGCGACGACACAACCGACGAAGCAGACGGCACCGTCACAGCCACCGTCGAAGCGGGCAGCGGCTACACCGTGTCGGCCACCCAGGGCGCGGCCACAGTCGCCGTGGCCGACGACGACGACCAGCCGCCGGTCGAACAAGACCAGCCCGACGGAGCCGACCAGGCGCCGCTGGTCGCCTGCGCCGCCCGCCCGACGCTGCTCATCAGCAGCCCCACCGCCAGCCGCAGCGACGCCACCGTCGACTTCGAGGTCAGCCTGAGCTGCATCCCCAGCCGCAAGCCGACGATCCTGCTGTCCCCGCTGCGCGACGGCAACCTCGGCCGGAACATCTTCGTGGACCTCTCAGCCGACCAGACCTCGACCACCGTCACCGTCGGCATCGGCGCCGAACACCAGCTCGGCCTCGTCCTCGCCTGGAACATCGGCCTCGCCAACCACCAAGCCCAAGGCGACGTCGCCTACACCGACTGACCCCACCGCCAGCGACAACTAACCGAACAGCCTCCAAGAGCGTCAGGAGACGAGTGAGCCCGCCGCGAAGGCGGCGGTGCCCTCTGCTCAGGCGGCGTCTACTCGCACGGCGACGCGGTGCCAGCCCTCGGCGCCGTCGGGACGGACGTCCTTGGGGCCTTCTGGCTGTGTCATGCCGGTACCGTCGATCGCCCTCACTTGCAGGGAGTGCGTGCCTGCCGTGGGCGTCCAAGGCAGATGCCACTGCACCCAGCTTTCGTCGCCCAGCGCCTCACCCAGCTCGCAGCGTTGCCACGGCCCGTCGTCGATGCGCACCTCGGCGCCGCTGATGCCTCGCGTCGGCGCCCAGGCGATGCCTGCGATGGCGGTCGTCACGCCCGCCACGGGTCGGTCGCCGCTTCCGGGCACGTCGATGCGGCTCTGTGTCTTCATCGGCCCGCGCTTGGACCATCCCCGGGGCACCCAATAGCCGTCGAACGCATCCCATGTGGTGAGGTGAATCTCCTCTATCCACTTCACGGCTGACACGTAGCCGTACAGCCCGGCCACGATCAGGCGGGCCGGGAAGCCGTGCCTGGTCGGCAGCGGTTCGCCGTTCATGCCGACGGCCAGCAATGCGTTGCGGCCGTCGTACAGCAGCGGGGTGGGAAAGCCGGCGGTCCAGTCGTCCACCGAGCGGCCGACCACTTGGTCGGCGCCTTCCTGCACGCCGGCTCGCTCCAGCAGGTCGACCAGCGGCACGCCGGTCCAGACGGCATTGCCGACCAAGTTGCCGCCGACTCGATTCGACACGCACGACAGCGTCACGACGTGCTCCTGGAGGTCCATTGCCAGGATCTCGTCGAAGGTCAGCTCGTAGGGGTTGTCGACCATGCCGGTGAAGCTGAGCTTCCAGTTGGCGGGGTCGACCTGGGGCACCGTCAGCGCAGTGTCGATCCGGTAGAACTCGCCGTTCGGCGTGACGTAGCTCGAGATGCCTGTGACCTCGTCGAGCGTGTCGAGCGCGGCGACTTGGGTGGCGACGGAGGGTCCGGCAGCCGTAGTGGCTGTGGGCTCCGCAGCGGCAGCCGCGCCCGCAGCAGCGGTGGTGGACGGGGGCCTTGCAGCACTCAGGTCGATGCCGGCCCGAGCGGTCTCTGCCGCTGAGGGACCGCGTACGCCCCGACCGAGCGCGACGAGCCCGACGGCGGCTACACCGGCGCCGCCGACCCCGAGCAGGAAAGCCCGCCGGCTGGCGTCGGGGGCAGCCTCGGCGGCTGCCGCGACAGCAGGTTCGTGCGGCGCTTGATCTTCCGGGGGTGCGGCGCTGCGGGCCGGGGCGACTCGCAGCAACAGCCTCAGCGTGATGTAGCCCAACGCAGCGGCGACGATGGCCACCATCCACGAGCCCACGAACGGGCTCATCGGGTTGCGCGCAGCGGTCCAGCCGCCGATCACGCCGAACGCAGCGAATCCGGCAAAGGGCACCCACCGGCGCCGTGGCGCCATGGCGCAAGCGCCCAGCAGGCCGCCGATGATCAGCGACACGCCGACGATGCCGATCGCCAGCACGGCCTTGTCCTTCTCGCCGAACAGCTCGATGCTCAGCTTCACTGCCCAGTCGGGCGAGTAGTCCACCAGCGCCTCGCCGACGGCCACCACGAGCGACGGGATCGTGTCCACCAGCCCGTCGATGAACTCGCCGAATGCCAGCGCGACGGCTGCACCTGCAATGCCGGCGATTAGCCCAGCTACCGAGCCGGGCCGGCGGATGAGCCTGCCGATGCCTCGGCCGCCCAAGGCGTCGGAAGGGGAGGGTGCATCTGCCGTGGCCTCGTGGGAACTGTCGCTCATGTCTGCCCGTTTCGATGGAGGGTCGGCTTGCTGGCCGAAAGAGGCCGGCTCAGCCTCCGGGTCGAGTTTGACGGGCACCGGTCGGGGGGTCGAACCGGTGTACCCCGCTAGGGGCGCCCGTCACGAAAGCTAACGCTCCAGGTGTGCCGGGGGTTCCACCGTTTCTGAGTCGATCCGGCCGCTGGGTGATAGAACTTCGGCTGTCCATCGCACCGGCAGGGCCGGTGCTCAGGCTGCACTGGCTGCATCAGCCCCGGAGGCGCGTCCGTGAACTTCGCATTCACTGAGGAGCAGGAAGAGCTCCGCAACTTCGTCCGCTCATTCCTCGAGGAGAAGTCCTCGGAGACCACCGTTCGGGAGCTGATGGAGACCGACGACGGCTACGACCCTGCCGTGTGGTCGCAGATGGCCGAGCAGCTCGGCCTGCAGGCGCTGATCATTCCCGAGGAATATGGCGGCCAGGGCGCCAGCTACGTGGAGCTCGGCATCGTGCTCGAAGAGATGGGCCGAAGCCTGCTGTGCTCGCCCTACTTCTCCACGGTGGTGCTGGCCGGCAACGCCATCTTGCACTCGGGCAATGAGAAGGCCAAAGAAGAACTGCTCGAAGGCATCGCTTCGGGCGAGATCATCGCCACCCTGGCCTTGGCCGAGGCCAGCGGCCGCTGGGACGCCGAGGGCGTCGAAGTGGAGGCCACTGACACCGGCGACTCGGCGACGATCTCGGGCGAGAAGATGTTCGTGACCGACGGTGGCACTGCGAACCTGTTCGTGGTGGCGGCGCGCTGCAACGGCGGGATCCACCTGTTCACCGTCGAGGGCGATGCCGCGGGGCTCAGCCGCGAGAACCTCGCCACCATGGACCAGACCCGCAAGCAGGCCCGCATCACTTTTGACAACACGCCGGCCAAGCACCTGTGCGACACCGACAACTTCGCCTACATCGACCAGGTGCTCGACCTGGCTGCGGTGGCGCTGGCCAGCGAGCAGGTCGGCGGTGCGCAGTTCGTGTTGGACATGGCCGTGCAGTACGCGAAGGACCGTGTGCAGTTCGGGCGCCCGATCGGCTCGTTCCAGGCCATCAAGCACAAGTGCGCCGACATGTTGCTCGAGGTCGAATCGGCCAAGTCGGCCGCCTACTACGCGGCCTGGTGCGCTGCGGAGATGAACGACGAGCTGCCGTCGGTGGCGTCGCTTGCCAAGGCCTACTGCTCCGAGGCGTATTTCCATTGCGCCGCGGAGAACATCCAGATCCACGGCGGCATCGGCTTCACGTGGGAGCACCCTGCGCACCTGTATTTCAAGCGCGCGAAGAGCTCAGAGCTGATCTTCGGTGATCCCGCCTACCACCGGGAGCAGCTGGCCCAGCGCATCGGCCTGTAGGCCGGAACGCGACAGACTGAGGCAACCCGACGCGGCAGGCGCGCCGCGCGGGCATGTGAGCCGCCGGGAGGCGCCGGTGATTGTCGCGGTCATCGTCATCTCATTGGTGATCGGCTTCGTTGTCGCCGCGGGCGTGGTCGGCACCCAGGCGCAGCGGCTGGGCCGCCAGCGACGCGAGCCCGTGTGGCGTCTTGCCGAGGCGGCGGAAATCGTCGCCGACCTCGTGCCGTTCGACATTGCTGCGGCACTGGAGCCCAGCGAGCTCGAAGCGCTGCTGCGGGCACACCTCAATCAGCTGCAGTTCGCGCCCCCAGCAACGCCAGACGGCGATGATCCTGACGCCGAAGGCGAGACAGGCACGACGGTCACCGAGGACCAGTCCTCCGCGGCCGATCTGTACCGCAGCGTCCGTCGAGACGGGCTCGAGGTGTCGCTGGAGCAGGTCAGCGCAGTCGCTGATGCGCATCTGGAGTACCTGCGCCTGATCGGCGCACTCGCCGTCGTGGACCCCGACGGAAGCTGAGCCCGCAGCAGGACGGCAGAATGTTCCCATGGACATCCCCAGGGAGCTCGCCGGCTGCCGATTCGTCGGCGACAAGCGCAACCAGATCGTCTACGACATGGAGCTGGCGACCGATGATCCGGCGGTCACCGAGCAGCTCGCCGCAGCCGTCGCTGACACCGTGGCGGCCCAGTCCTACGCCACTTTCGGCCCCGATGAGTTGCCAGAAGCACGCAACCGCGGCTACCGCCTGTCGCGGCTCTGCCGCTAGGACGTGACGGTGCACCCTGCTACAGCTGCGCAAGCGGCGCTCGGCCGACAGCGCGCAGCGACGTGAGCACCGACGTCACCGAGACCACCATCGAGGGCAGCCCGGGTCTCGCAGCGATCCTGGTGCGCCCGAAGCGATCTGTCCGCAGCGGGCCGGCAGTAGTGCTGTGCCACGGTTTCCCATCGATGCAGCGGCCCGGCGTGCCGAACCGCACCTACCAGCTCTTCGCCGAGCGCATCGCCGAGGCCCAAGGCTGGACGGTGCTTGCAGTGAGCATGCGCGGCTGCGGCGAGTCTGACGGCGATTTCTCCTTGCTCGGCTGGATCGACGACATCGGCCGCTCGGTCACCCGTGTGCTCGCCGAGGGTTGCCGGGGTGTATGGCTCGTGGGCTCGACAACCGGCGGATCTGTGGCGATCCTGGCGGCCGCGCGCGACGCCCGGATTCGCGGCGTGGCCGCAATGGCGCCCAGGGCGGATTTTGACGACTGGGCGAGCGACCCCAAGGCGTTCCTGCAGCACTGTCGCAACGTGGGTGTGATCCGAACTGAGGGCTTTCCGAAGTCGACGGGCGCTTGGAATCGTGAACTGAAGCAGAACCGGGCGATGGACGCAGTGGGACAGCTGGCGGACCGGCCGTTGCTGATCCTGCACGGCATCAACGACCGGCAGGTGCCCTACGAAGAGGCCCGACATCTGGCTTCGGGGCATCCCAGTGCAGAATTGCGCCTTATCGAGGGTGCCGACCACCGCATCCGTCACGATCCGCGAGCGGTGGCCATCCTGCTCGGCTGGCTGGAGCGCCAAGCAGCCGCCCAGTACGCCTACGAGTTCGTGGGCCATCTTGACGATGCCCCGGTCGGGCTTGGAGCGGCTCGGAAGCATCTCCAGTACTTCCACCACGAGGGTGAGCCGGTCGCCTGGATGCACCGGGGCCAGCCAGCGCAGCTCGTCGAGACCGGGCGAGCCCATGCTGGACGGCCCCAGCAGGTGCTCGCCCAGCAGCCTCATCATGATCGAGCCGGTGTGCCATCCCGAGGCGATCAGCCGGCCGTAGACGGTGTGACGTGCGGCTTCGGGATCGATGTGGAAAGGCTGCGGGTCGAACTTGCGGCCGAATTCGATGATCTCGGCCTCGTCGATCGTCGTCGAGCCGAACGTGAAGCGCTCACCGGCCTCGTAGTCGTCGAACCATCGCTGCGGGCACGGGATATCGCTGGGCACCGGGACAGTCTGGCGGCGCGGGCCGGACATCGCCGGACATGCCCGCTGCGCGCAGGGCTCAGTGCGCTGCCGCGGACCAGGGGTCGGCGCTGTCGGTGGCCAGGCCGTAGCGCTTGATGGCCTCCGCCGCCGCGCTCGAGTCGATCTCGCCCAGTTCGGCGAGGCGCCACAGCACGGCCACGGTGATGTGCTCGGCGGTGATCTCGAAGTGCTCCCGCAGCCGGCTGCGGGTGTCGCTGTGGCCGAAGCCGTCGGTACCGAGCGACGTGTAGTCGCGGCCGATCCAGCGCGACACCTGGTCGGGCACGGCCCGCATGAAGTCGGTCACGGCGATCACCGGCCCCATGCCGTCGGCCAGCTGCCGGGTCACGAAGGGCACCTGCTGGGGATCGTCGGGATGGAGCGTGTTCCACCGCTCGCACGACAGCGCCTCCTCGCGCAGCGCCTTGTACGACGTGGCGCTCCACAGGTCGACGCCCACGTCGTGTTCGGCCGCCAGCAGCTCTGCTGCTGCCCGCGCAGCCCCCTGCGCTGAGCCCGAGAACAGGATCGTGCCGGAGTGGGCGCGTCCGGGCGGTGACGGGGCGTAGCGGTACAGCCCCGCCAGCAGATCCTCCACAGCGAGATCGTCGGGCTCAGGCGGCTGGACGTAGTTCTCGTTGTAGATCGTGAGGTAGTAAAAGACATCCTCGCCCACGCCGTACATCCGCCGGATGCCGTCCTGCACGATGGCGGCCAGCTCGTAGGCGAACGCCGGGTCGTAGGCTTGGCACGGCGGCACCACCGAGGCCAGCAGCGGTGAATGGCCGTCCTGGTGCTGGAGGCCCTCGCCCATCAGGGTGGTGCGACCCGCCGTGGCCCCCATGAGGAAGCCGCGCCCCCGCATGTCGGCCAGCGCCCAGATCATGTCGCCGACCCGCTGGAAGCCGAACATCGAATAGAAGGTGTAGAAGGGCACCATCGCCACGCCGCGGGTGGCATACGACGTGGCCGCGGCGGTGAAACTGGCCAGCGCACCCGCCTCGGTGATGCCCTCTTCGAGGATCTGGCCGTCGATGTGCTCGGTGTAGGACAGCAGCAGGTCGTGATCCACCGGCTCGTACAGCTGTCCCTGGCTGGCGTAGATGCCCAGCTCGCGGAACAGCGAGTCCATGCCGAACGTACGGGCCTCGTCGGGAATGATCGGCACCACGCGGTCGCCGAAGCCCGGCTCACGCGTCATGGCCCGCAGCATCCGGGTGAACGCCATGGTGGTCGACACGGCCATCTCGCCCGATCCCGCCGAGAATTCCTCGAACGGCTTGGAGCTGGGCATCGGCAGCGCCTTGCGGCACCAGTTGCCGATGCGCTTGGGCAATGGGCCGTTGAGCGCCTTGCGGCGTGCCATGAGGTACTCGTGCTCGGCGCTGCCGGGCGCCGGCCGGCAATAGGGCGGGTCGTCGGGATCGAACTCGGCGTCGATCTCGTTGTGCAGCCGCAGTCGCTCGCGGATCGTCATGAGCTGCGTGCGGTTCAGCTTCTTGATCTGGTGGGTGGCGTTGCGGGCTTCGAGGTCGGGCCCCAGCGACCAGCCCTTGACCGTCTTGGTCAGGATGACCGTGGGGCTGCCCTCGTGCTCGACGGCCGCTTGGTATGCCGCATACAGCTTCTTGTAGTCGTGGCCGCCGCGGGGCAGCGTTTGGAGGTCTTCATCGGAGAGGTGCTGCACCATCTCGCGCAGCCGCGGATCGGGGCCGAAGAACCGCTCGCGGATGTACTGCCCGCTCTCCACCGAGTAGCGCTGGTACTCGCCGTCGATGGTCTCGTTCATCTTGTTGAGCAGCACGCCGTCGCGGTCGCGGGCGAGCAGCTCGTCCCAGCGACCGCCCCAGATCACCTTGATCACGTTCCAGCCCGAGCCGCGGAAGTTGGCCTCGAGCTCCTGGATGATCTTCCCGTTGCCCCGCACGGGACCGTCGAGCCGCTGCAGGTTGCAGTTCACCACGAAGATCAGGTTGTCGAGCCGCTCCCGGGCGGCGAGGTGCAGCGCGCCCAGCGTCTCGGGCTCATCGGTCTCGCCGTCGCCCACGAAGCACCACACCTTCGATTCCGAGGTGTTGTCGATGCGGCGGTTGTGGAGGTAGCGGTTGAAGCGAGCGTGATAGATGGCGGTGATCGGTCCGAGGCCCATCGACACCGTCGGGAACTCCCAGAACTCGGGCATGAGGCGGGGATGGGGGTACGACGACAGGCCGGTGCGGCCGATCTCGCGCCGGAAGTGCTCGAGGTCGGTGTCGTCGAGGCGGCCTTCGAGGTAGGCCCGGGCGTAGATGCCGGGCGCCGCATGACCCTGGATGTAGATGTGGTCGCCGGGCTCGCCGTCATCCTTGCCGTGCCAGAAGTGGTTGAAGCCCACGTCGTAGAGCGCCGCCGAGCTGGCGAAGGTGGACAGGTGGCCGCCGATTCCGTCGGCCCACGAGTTCGCATGAGTCACCATCGCGACGGCGTTCCAGCGGATGAAGGCCCGCAGGCGTTTCTCGATATCTTCGTCGCCGGGAAACCACGGCTCGTCCTCGGGGGCGATCGTGTTGATGTACGGGGTCGAGACGGTGGCGGGGAAGTCGACCTGCATCTCGCGGGCCTTGGACATGAGCCTGCGAATGAGAAACCGCGCGCGGTTCTTGCCCCGTTCCTCGACGACTGCCGCGAACGACTGCAACCAATCGTCGGTCTCATCGGGGTCGATATCGGGGATCTGCTCATGCAACCCGTCAAAGAGCATGGGTTCTAGTGTCGCACTTGGATGAGCCAGATATCGAACGCGGCAGCGCGAGAGGTCTTTACGGACGGGTCATGCCTGGGCAATCCAGGTCCGGGCGGTTGGGCCTACGTGGTCGACGGCGGACCGTGGGCCTGCGGCTTCGAGCCCGCCACCACGAACCAGCGCATGGAGGTCGTGGCTGCGGTGCAAGCCGTCGAGGACTTGGACGGGCCGCTGCGGATCGTCAGCGACTCCACCTACGTGGTGAAGTGCTTCACCGACGAATGGTGGAAGGGCTGGCACCGGCGCAACTGGCTGAACACTGCGAAGAAGCCGGTGGCCAACCGCGACTTGTGGGAGCCATTCATCGAGGCCGTGCTGGCGCGGGGCGATGTGACGTTCGAATGGGTGAAGGGTCATGCCGGCCAGCGGCTGAACTCTGCTGCTGACGCGCTGGCCGTGCATGCTGCGGGGGCAGGTGCCGGCCAGAGCGGCAATCGGTTCGACGATGACGTGCTCGATCGGCTGAGCGACCCGCGATCGGCACCGCAGCGCCCCGCCAAGGGTGCCGTCAGCACCGACGAGCCGACATCGGGGAACCGGGAGATCACCGGTCACGCTGTGGCCGTGCTGGGCCACCGGCCGCCGGAGCTCGGCGGCTACAACGAGAATCCGGTGTCGCGCAAGGTGCTCCGGCAGTTGAGCGACGTCATTGCGGCCAAGCGCCAGATGCATCCCGATCTCGTCGTGGCCACAGGCCTCGGGCTCGGTGCCGAGACCCTGGGTGCCGAGGCCGCGCTTGCGGCCGGTGTGCCGTATGTCGTAGTGCTGGCGTTCGAGGGCGTCGAGCGGCGGTGGCCGGGGCCGTCACGCCAGCGGTTCGCAGAGCTGCGCCAGCGCGCAGGGCAGGAATTCGTGCTCGCGAACCGCGTGCCGGTGGACACCGAGGCGTTCGGCAAGGCCATGCGTCGTCGGGACACCTGGTTCATGCACAACTGCGACGAAGCCGTGCTGGTACGTCGCACTGACGATCGCACCTTGGGTGATCTGTATCGGCGTCTTGAAGAAGCGCTGGATGATGTCTGGGTGATCGAGCCCGGCGACTAGTCGCCGTCGGCAGGAGCCTCGACGAGCGCAGCCAGCCGTTCGAGCGTCTTCTCCATGTTCGGCACGTTCTTGCGGTGGGCCCCGATGAGCTCGACACTGCGCGGCAGCTTCGCGGTCGACCAGTCGAAGGTCTCGCGCACCAGCGTGGCGCCGCCGGGCTGGGGCTCAAGCTGGTAGCTCCAGCGTTGGCCCTGCCAGTGCGCCCAGGTGATCAGGCGGTTCTCCTCGAACTCCAGCACACGATTCTTCACGGTGTAGGAGACGCCCACCTTGATACGCATCGAGAACGTGCTGCCCAGCGTGAGCGGTGCATTGCTGGTGGTCAGGCGAGCCAGTGTTCCCGAGCCGTCGATTTCGCAATGACGGCGGGGATCGGTCAGCACGGCGAAGATCTTCTCCGCGGGGGCGGCGATGAGCCGCTCGACACTCACGCTCCGCTGGGTCGGCTTGGCCATGCTGTCCTTTGGGCGGGATCGGCCTCAGGCGGGCGTGAGGGCGTCTTGCACGATGTCGGGCGGGGGAGTGCCGCCGCCGCGCTCGATGCTGCCGTCGGCTCGCACCAGCACCCACCTCGGCTGGTAGCTCACGCCGAGCTGACCCCACAGCTCGCCGTCTTCGTTGGCGACCTGCGGGACGTCGCCCAGCTGGTGCTTGGCCACGAAGCGCCGGTACGAATCCTGGGAGTCGCCGCCGGGCACACCCACCAGGACCAAGCTGTCGCCGTGCTCCGCCTTCAGCGCTGCGACCGCAGGCGCTTCACGATTGCACGCCGGTCACCAAGGCGCCCAGAACCACAGGAGGACGTCGTTCCCGGCTGTCGCAGCCAGATCGAATTGCTGCCCGTCGAGCAGCGCACCTTCCAGCAGCAGGATCTCGGCTCGGTTCTCCTGTGCGACAGCGGCGGTGGCAGCCGGCTCGGCAGCCGCAGCGGTGTCAGCGCCGCCGGCCGTGGTCGCGGGCGCCTCGGCAGCAGATGTCGTGGCCGCGGTGTCGCGGGACACGCTGACTTCGACGCTCCCACAGCCGGCCAGAACGCCGATGCCTGCCAGCCCGGCCAGCAGCACGATGACCGCCCGGGATCGCGAATGCGTCACCTTGCCGAGCCTATCCCTGGGCCTGGGATGGGAGAGCGCGGGTTACATTCGGCCCGGTGAGCACCCGGGCGCTGATTGCTTTGGCTCTCGTCACCGGGATGGTCATCCTGATGGCGTTCGCGGTCCAGGTGCTCATCGCGCTGTAGCGCTGTCTGGCCCGGCCGCAGCGCATGCTGCGCGGCCCCGGTGCGAACCGGTCGAAAACTCGGCGTACCCTCGTCGCGCGATGGCAGATGACACGAATACCGGCGAGACAGGCAGTCCGGTTCGGTACGACCTTGTGGTGATCGGCGGGGGCCCCGCGGGCTACGGGGCAGCCTTGTATGCCGGCGCCGCAGGCATGAGCGTCGCCCTCGTGGAGCGCGATCGGCTCGGCGGGACGTGCCTGCATCGAGGCTGCATTCCCGCCAAGGAACTGCTCGAGACCGCCGCCGTATGGCGTACCGTCGGCGAGGCCGCCGAATTCGGCGTGAACGTCGAGCCGCCGGAGCTGGACTTCGGCGTCTCGCAGGGCCGCAAACAGCGCATTGTCGACGGTCTCGAGAACGGGGTGAAAGGGCTGCTGCGCCGCCGCAAGGTCACCACCTACGAAGGCACGGGACGGCTGTGTGCCGATCGTTCCGTCGAGGTCGAAGCAGGCGAGTCCGGCACCCAGACGTTGCAGGGAGATCACGTCCTGCTCGCAGCAGGATCAGTGCCGATCACGCTGCCCGGCTTCGATCGCGACGGCACGCTGGTGATGACCTCCGACGAGGTGCTCGCACTCGACGAGGTGCCGAGCCGAGTCGCTGTGATCGGCGGGGGGGCCATCGGCTGCGAGTTCGCTTCGATGCTCGCCGACCTTGGCGCCGAGGTCACCGTGCTCGAGTACGCGCCGCAGATCATCCCCGGTGTCGACGCCGACATTGCCAAGGCCCTCGCTCGGGCGTTCTCCAAGCGGGGAATCACAGTGCTCACTGGCTGCCGGGTCACCGGGCACAAGCCGGGCGGTGGCGGCACGACCGTGCAGTACGAGATCGCTCCCCGGTCTGGCGATGGCGACATGGTGGACGCGTCCCTCGAGGTCGACGCCGTGGTGGTGTCGGTGGGACGCCGGCCGTACCCGGATCATCTCGGCCTCGACGGCACCGGGGTCAAGCTCGACGAGCGGGGCTTCGTCGTGGCCGACGAGATGTGCCGCACCACCATGGCCGGCGTCTATGCCATCGGCGATCTCATCAATACGCCGCAGCTCGCCCATGTCGGGTTCGCGGAGGCAATCGTGGCCACCAAGGACATGCTCGGCGAGCACCCGGCGCCTGTCGACTACGCAAACGTTCCTTGGGCGATCTACTGCCATCCCGAGGTGGCGTTTGCGGGGCTCACCGAGTCGGCGGCTCGCGACGCCGGCTACGACGTAGTGGCGTCGAAGCACCGCTTCACCGGCAACTCGCGGGCGATGATCGTCAACGACACCGAAGGACTCGTCAAGATCGTGGCCGAACGCGAAGCCGACGGCACCGCCGGGCGCGTGCTCGGCGTTCACATGATGGGACCGTGGGTCACCGAGCAGCTCGGTCAGGGCTACCTGGCGGTGAACTGGGAGGCCACGGTCGCCGAGGTGGCGGCGCTCGTGCAGCCCCACCCGACACTGTCAGAACTCTTCGGCGAGACGATGCTCTCGCTCACCGGGCGAGGTCTGCACGGATGAGCCCGGCAGCAGCCGCCGTGCGCCGTTCAGGGGCGCGACATGGCTGACTTGGTGCTGCCCCAGCTCGGCGAAACGGTCACCGAAGGCACCATTACCCGCTGGTTCAAAAACCCGGGCGATTCGATCGCGGTGGGCGAGGTGCTCTACGAGGTGTCGACCGACAAGGTCGACAGCGAAGTGCCCTCGCCGATGGAAGGCGTCATTGCCGAGATTCGCGTCCCCGAGGGCGAGACGGTGGACGTCGGGACGGTGCTGGCGATCGTGGAGCTAGCCGAAGGCGCTGTCGCGCCGCCGCCCGATGCGGCAATCCCCGTGCCCAGCGGCACGCCGTCAGAACTGGCTGCGGCTCCCGCGACCGCGCCGGCAGCGGCCGATCCGCCAGCGGCTCCCGCCGTTGCACCGGTTGCTGCGCCCGCCGCTGCTGCACCGGCCAACGGTGCGGCGAACGGGCCCACAACCGAGCATGGCAGTCATCTGCTCTCGCCCGTTGTCCGACGCTTGGTGCGAGAGCACGGTCTCGACCCCGCGGCCCTCGTGGGCACGGGCGTGGGCGGTCGCATCACACGCTCCGACGTGCTGAACGCCATCGACGAGCGGCAACGCGCCGCAGCTGTGAGCGCGGGCCCCACGACGGCGACGGCGAGACCGGCCGCCGGCGAACGCTCTGCGGCGCCCACCCCGCCGCCGGTACCGGCACCAGTCGCTGCCGCTGCCGCTGCTGAATGGACCGACGGCGACTCGCGCTACGAATCGTTCAACAACATCCGGCGCCGCACGGGCGAGCACATGGTCAACTCCATGGCCACGTCGCCGCATGCCCTCACTGTCGTCGAGGTCGACTACGAGAACGTGGAGCAGGTGCGCCGGGCTCACCGAGAGGCGTGGCGGGCTGCGGAGGGATTCAGCCTCACCTACCTGCCGTTCATCGTGGTCGCCGTGGCAGATGCCCTGGCTCACTGGCCACGGCTCAACGCCTCGGTGGAAGACGGCGGCCTGCGCATCTGGCGCCGTCGCAACGTGGGCGTCGCGGTCGACCTCGACTACGACGGGCTGATCGTGCCGGTGCTGCGCGATGCCGACTCGTTCAGCTTGCGCGGCGTTGCCCGCACGATGAACGAGCTCGCGGCGCGCGCACGGGAGCGGCGCCTGACACCCGACGACATCAGCGGCGGCACGTTCACCATCTCCAACAACGGATCATTCGGCACCTACACCACTGCCGCCATCATCAACCAACCCCAGGTTGCTGTGCTCTCGACCGACGGCGTCGCCCGGCGCCCAGTCGTGGTCACCGATCGTTTCGGCAACGAGAGCATCGCCGTGCATTCGGTGGGCCACCTTGCGATGGGCTGGGATCACCGTGCGTTCGACGGCAGCTATGCCGCAGGCTTCCTAGGCCACATCCGCCAGATGCTCGAACAGCACGACTGGGGAGCGGAGTTCTAACTGTGCACTCCGTGCTGCAGGTGCGCTGGCTCGGAAGGGTCGGCTTCCGCGAAGCGCTCGACTTGCAGCGGCGCCTGTGGGCGCACAGCGCGGACAACTACCTGCTTCTGCTTGAACACCACCACGTCTTCACTGCGGGTCCGAGCGCAGACGAGGCCAACCTGCTCGTCGATCCCGGCGAGGTCGGCGCCGACTGCGTCCGCATCGACCGCGGCGGCGACTTCACCTACCACGGTCCCGGCCAACTCGTCGGCTACCCGATCCTGACGCTGCCCGGTCGCCGCGGCGGCGGACTCGCCGAGACAGCGGCGTACGTGTGCGACCTGGAACAGGTGCTCATCGACGCGCTGTCCGACCTGGGACTGGGCGGCTGCGGCCGGTTGCGCGGCTATCCCGGCGTTTGGACGGACCTCGACGACACCCCCCGCAAGCTCGCCGCCATCGGCGTGCGCCTCAGCCGCGGCCGCACGATGCACGGCTTCGCGCTCAACGTCGAGACGGATCTGTCGTGGTTCGAACGGATCATCCCGTGCGGCATCCGCGACTTCCGGCCGACGTCGCTGCGCGCCGAGGGCTGCGCAGCGACCATGCGCGAGGTGGCCGATGCCGTGGTGCGGCGCGCGGCGCAGCGATGGAGCGACACCGGCTGCGAGCGTGCCGACGTGGCGTGGCGGCAACGGCCGTCCGACCTCAGCGCGTTCAGCTGGGGCAGTGGATCGGGGCACCGGTCTGAGTCCCTGTCGCCTGATGCGCGCCGTCGTCCGGCACCGGCGCATCCGGATGCGGCAACGTCTGACGCGTCGGGACGAGTGGAGGTAGCGCTGCCGCGTAGTCGTGCCCGTCTTGCGCAAGCGGGTGTGGGCGGCGGGATGACGCTCAGCGAGCGAAAGCCGCCATGGCTGCGTGCCCGCATGGACCTCAACGACGGCTACCTCCGGCTGCGCCGCGTCATGCGACAGCACGACCTCGTCACGGTCTGCGAAGAGGCGGGTTGCCCGAACATCTTCGAATGCTGGGGTTCGGGCACTGCCACATTCATGCTCAACGGCGAACGGTGTACGCGTGCATGCGGCTTCTGCCTCGTCGACACTCGCCAGCCGGCGCCGCTCGACCCTGGCGAGCCCTGCCGGGTGGCCGATGCGGTGGCCGAGATGGAGCTCGATCATGCGGTTGTCACCGCCGTGGCCCGCGACGATCTTCCCGACGGCGGGGCCGCCGCGTTCGCCGAGACCATTGCTGCCATCCGAGCTCGGTCGCCGGGCACGACCGTCGAGGTGCTGGTGCCTGATTTTGGCGGCGATGCCTCCTCGCTGCAGACCGTCCTCGATGCGGGTCCGGACATCCTGAACCACAACATCGAGACCGTCGCTCGGCTGCAGCGGGCCGTGCGCCCGTCTGCGGGCTACGCCCGCAGCCTCGTCCTGCTGGCACGCAGCGCTGCGGCGGGGCACGTCACCAAGTCGGGCATCATCGTCGGCATGGGCGAGGATGACGCGGAGGTCGACCTCGCGCTGGCCGACCTGGCGGCCGTAGGCGTGAGCATCGTCACGATCGGCCAGTACCTGCGACCGACAAGCCATCACATTCCGGTAGCCCGCTGGGTGCCGCCCGAGTCCTTTGAACGTTGGCGGGAGGTGGGCGCGGGGCTCGACATCGACCATGTCGAGTCGAGTCCGCTCACCCGTTCGAGCTACCACGCCGCCGAGTCCGCCGCAGCTGTACCGCCTGCTTGACCAGATAGTGCGATCTGCCAGTCACAGACGTGCACGACGGCCGCAATGGTCAGGGCGGCGCGTGCTGTGGGTATCGGCTCTGGTCATTGCCGGGGCGGTCGCTGTTGGCAACGCATGCACAGCGCTGCTGCGGGAAGCCGCCGAGGGGCCGCCGGACCGTTTCGTGCGAGTCGAGTACAGGCCCGACGCCTGGGTCGATGTCCGCCATTCGCCCAGGCAGGTGCTGCTCGACATCGGCAGGCGATGCATCACCGGCACCGGCCGCGATGGCACCGAGTACTTGCTGCTGTTTGAGAACGGCCGCGATCTCGTCGATGCCAACGGTTCGTTCGCGATCACCGGCGTCTACCGGCCGGACCCGACACTGCTGCGACCGGCCACAACCTCGGCCGAAGAGCGACCCCTCTCGTCAGTCTTGAGTCCTGTTGAGGACTCGGATCGGCTGTGGGTCGACCCTCACGGCTCGACGGTTCGACGCGACCCCGGCGGATTCTGGATCGGCCCTCACGGGGAGGAATCGAGTATCGACGGCTTCGCCAGCGAAGGCCCCGCCGAGAGCGGCGATGTCATCCTTACCTCGGTGCGGGCCGTGGGCCACCCCGGACTGCGATGGCTGACCACCCCACACCCCGAATGCCAGCAATACCCCCACGCATGGATACCGGACGGCCTCCCGACGTAGTCGCGGCCAAATGGCGTGGAACTCTCGATAACGGTGTTCCCGTCGGCCACTTGGCTCGTGCGGCCGTGCCGCTTGCGCTGCGGATACGGCCCGTCGAGGCATAGCGCCCCATCGGCCAAGGCGCGGGACATGCTCCGCGGCGCAATCCGGGGCCTTACCTATGCTGCCGGGAGGTCTTGTGCTGGAAGGGCCCGGTGAGGCGGCGTGGCGGTAGTTGTCAATGAACTAGTTGCAGCAGGACCATTGGCCCGCGCTGAGCAGCGCCGGATCGCTCACGCCGAAGTGTCGGCTGATGAGGGCCGAGCGGAGCTTGGGCAGTACTTCACACCTGCTCCGATCACGCGACTTCTGGCTGACATGTTCGAACCCCCGGAAGGACAGGTTCGCGTTCTCGATCCCGGTGCCGGCGTCGGCGCCCTCTCGGCAGCGCTTGTCGAACGAGCAGCCAACGAGGGATGGCAGTGCTCTTTGGACGTGACGGCCGTGGAAATCGACGATCGGCTACTGGGAAGTCTCGGATCGACACTCGATGACTGTCGTGATGTGAGGCAGGCGGTCGAGAGCCATGTCGAACACGCTGACTTCTTGGCATGGGGCGCTAGCCGTGCAGCGCCGGAGATGTTCCAGCAGGATCGCCAGTCATTTGATCTCGTCATGATGAATCCGCTGTACGGCAAGATGCGCACAGCATCTGCGACTAACGAACGACTTCGGCGTCTCGGTATTCGCACGAGCAATCTGTATTCGGCATTCGTTTGGCTCGCCAGCCGCTTGCTCGCCCCTGATGGTCAGCTGGTCGCGATAACTCCGAGGAGTTTCTGCAACGGCTCGTATTTCAGAGCTTTCCGGCAGGCCCTGTTGGATGACTGTGCGCTGCGGGACATCCACGTCTTCGAATCCCGAGACACCGCATTTCGCGACGGCGCTGTGCTTCAAGAGAACATCATCTTCCGGATCGTTCGTTCGGCTCAGCGGCCACCGGTGCAGATCGCCGTCAGCTCGGGTTCGGGCCTCGACGAACCCCGTCGGCACGAAGTCGGCGCCGATTCAGTCGTTCACCCGAAGGATCCACGTCTCTTCATTCGCATTCCCGAAGACCGCACGAGCGTCGAGCTAGCGGAGCACTTAGGGCGCCTCCCCCAGACGCTGGCGGGACTAGGTGTCACGGCTTCGACAGGTCGGGTGGTGGACTTTCGATTGCGAGAGCACCTGCGCGAGGAGTGCGACGACGGAGCGATTCCGCTGATCTACCCCGGGCACCTGAAGCGAGGCAGAATCGACTGGCCAGGCAAGTCCAACTCCAAGCCGTGCGCGATTGCCGAGTCGTCGGCGACTGAAGGCATGTTCCTGCCGGCGGGCGACTACGTGCTGGTCAAGCGCTTCTCGTCGAAAGAGGAACGTCGTCGCGTCGTGGCCGCTGTGCTGGAAGCCGGGGATCTGCCAAGCAATGTCGTGGCCATGGAGAATCACGTCAACGTGCTCCACGTCTCAAACCGAGGCATGGAACTCGATCTCGCATGGGGACTGGCGGCCTATCTCAACTCGACAGTCGTCGATCAGTTCTTCCGGCAGTTCAACGGGCATACCCAAGTGAATGCTGCCGACCTGGAGTCGCTTCGGTACCCCGATGTCGACTCCCTGCGCTCCTTGGGGGCTGAGGCACGGTCAACCGAATTCAACCAAGCAGCCACGGACTCGCTGGTGGAAGGTCACGTTCCGGCTCTCGAAGGCGTTCGGTGAGCTACCAGATCACCCAGCGCATCTCCGAGGCGCAAGGGATTCTCACCGAACTCGGGTTCCCTCCTGAGCAATGCAACGAGCGTTCCGCACGTGCCTTTGGCGCCGTTTGGTACATCGGTGATGCTGATGAGAAGTTCGCTGTGTACGACGACGAGTCGTTTACGAGCGCTGGGATCAGCATTCCCCACCACGGCAAGATGCCTGATGTCATCGTCAAGCACGCGGACGAGTCATGGCTCGTGGTCGTCGAGGCCGTGACATCTCACGGGCCTATCGACCCGAAGCGGCGAGCCGAGCTCGAGCAGTTGTTGCGGTCGGCACGTCTCGGACTGGTTTACGTGACTGCGTTTGAGGATCGGGCCACCTTCCGCCAGTACATCGCCGACATTGCATGGGAAACGGAAGTGTGGATCGCGGAATCGCCTGATCATCTCATCCACTTCGACGGATCCAAGTTCTTGGGTCCCTATAGCTGAGGTTGGCCCCCAATGGGTGAGGGTGCATCGGTCGCCGCCGCCACGGTGCTCTGCCAGTGGGCCTCGGGGGGTTTGGCCTATCTCTGGGTGACCACACGGCGGCGCGAGGTGGGGCTCGGCTACGGCTGGCTGCTGCGGTCGTTGTACGGGGCCATCGCTGGCATCGCAGCCATCACGGGATTCGTTTTCCATCCGAACGCGGTCCGGGATGTGGCCTGCATTGCGATGTCGGCGTGCGCGTTCGCGACGCTGGCGCGCTCGGCTCGGCCCGACTCGCCTGCTGCAGGCTCCGCCGAGTCACATCCGGGCGACGGCAGCCACGCAGTTGAGCCCGCCCAGCCCCGGCCGCGCCGAACGATCGAGGGATTCGACCAACGTTGGGACCTGGCGGCGCCGTTGGCTGGCGTTGTGGGCGTTGTCGTCGCGGGGCTCGGCGCGAGCGGGGATGTCAACCCGGTCCTGCACCTCGCTCGCGTCATCGCCGGTGCCGCGTTCCTCGGCGTGGTTAGCGATTCGATGCTGCTCGGGCATTGGTACCTGGTGCAGCCGGGGCTGCGCCGTGAGCCGCTGCGCGAGCTCGTGCGGCATCTCGGCGCGGTCTGGCCGTTCGAGGTGGGCCTGCTGCTGCTGCCCATTGGCATGGTGTCGGTGCTCAACGGGAGCATCGACGATGGCTATGGCGGGCTACTGGGCTGGTTCTGGGTTGCTTGTGCCATAACCACGGCGGCGCTCGCCGCTGTGGCGATGGCCGCACTGCGAGAGCGCCAGTACGCAGCCGTGATGGCCGCCACTGGCCTTCTCTACTTGGCGATCCTCACGGGCTTCGGCACCGACCTCGTGGCGCGCCTCACCCTCGCCGGCTAGCTGCTGTAGGTAGGGGGTTGTTGACGCGGTCGGCGGCGGTGCTGTGGGGCACTGTCGGGTCGTGTACGTCCGCAGAGACAGCGCATTTGAGGTGTTTCTGACTCTTCGCGACAGTTTGCCGGTTGTTTCAAGCAGCATCGGCGTGCTGGCGGTGGTGTCTGGTTGGTCATGGTAGTGGTCGGTGT
>NZ_JAPYOK010000045.1:0-12671 GCF_028283155.1 Candidatus Poriferisodalis multihospitum
GGTATGACGCGCATCCGTTTGCCGAGGGTGACGGTGCCGGGGGGCGGATGCTGGTGCTGGGCGGGGTTCGGTTCCCGGATGCACCGCCGCTGGTGGGGCACAGCGATGCCGACGTGGTTGCTCATGCGGTGATCGATGCGATGCTGAGTGCTGCTGGTCTTGGTGACATCGGTGCGCTCTTTCCTGACAGCGATGAGCGCTGGCGCGGTGCCGACAGCATCGAGATGCTGCAGCAGGTCTCAGGGCTGCTGGCTGAAGCCGGCTGGCAGTTGGCGAATGCCGATTGCACGGTGATCTGCGACCGGCCGATGATCGCCCCCCACCGCGATGAGATGCAGGCGCGGCTCAGCACCGCGGCTGGCGGACCCGTCACGGTGTGCGGCAAGCGCACCGAAGGGCTCGGCGGCGGCGAGGGGATCGTGGCGCACGCAGTGGCCCTCGTGCGTGCCGACGGCGAGCGATGAGCGCGGAACGCGGCAAGCGGCGGGGCGCTGCCCCTCAGCGCGGCGGGCGGGGTGCTCCTCCACAGCGCGGTGAGCGTGGCACCCGGGCTTCAGGTCGCGGGAGTGGGGGACAGCAGCGAACCGGCTCTGGCAACCGTTCCGGTGCCGCCAGGGGTGCCGCGAATCAGGCGCAGGCTGGTCGGTCGCAGTCACGACCGAAGGGTCTTGGCGGCGATCACGTCGAGGGCCGTCAGGCCGTGCGCGAGCTGCTGCGGGCCGGCAAGCGCACGGTGCACGAGGTGCTGATCTCCGAGGACGCACACTCGGCGGCCACGCTGGCCGAGATCGTCGACCTCGCCGGCGACCGGCGGGTGCCGGTGCGCGAGGTCACCCGCCGCAAGCTGGACGAGGCAGCGCTCACCGCCGCGCCGCAGGGCGTGATCGCCAAGGCCGCTGCCGTACAGCCCGTGCCGCTGGAAGAGCTGGCGAGACCTACAGGGAGCACGCTGCCGCTGGTCGTGGCGACCGACGGCGTCACCGACCCGGGCAATCTCGGCGCCATCCTGCGCACGGCAGAGGTCGCCGGTGCCACCGGCGTTGTGCTCACCAGCCACCGTTCGGCGAACCTCACGCCGGCCGCGGCGAAGGCCGCCGCGGGTGCCATTGAGTACCTGCCGATCGCCTTGGTCGGCGGCTTGCCCGCTGCGCTCGCCAAGCTGCGCGATGCCGGTCTGTGGACCATCGGACTCGACGGTCACGCACCGGAGGGGCTCGAGTCGCTGCGGGTCGG
The DNA here is from genome assembly GCF_028283155.1 of Candidatus Poriferisodalis multihospitum. Classification (NCBI taxonomy): domain Bacteria; kingdom Bacillati; phylum Actinomycetota; class Acidimicrobiia; order Acidimicrobiales; family Candidatus Poriferisodalaceae; genus Candidatus Poriferisodalis; species Candidatus Poriferisodalis multihospitum. The sequence continues at coordinate 1,234 of NZ_JAPYOK010000045.1, forward strand.
CGACGAGCCGCTGGTACTGGTGCTGGGCGCCGAGGGACGCGGCCTGTCGGCGCTGGTGGAGCGCCGCTGCGACCAGGTGGTGTCGATCCCGGTGCTCGGGCGCATCGAATCGCTCAATGTGGCTGCAGCGGCCGCCGTGGCCCTGTTCGACATCGCCCGGGCCCGCGCTGGCGACGGGAACACAGCCCGCGCCCGAAATACACCCTGAAATCCGGGGCGCCGGCCATACGCTGGGACCGGCGCCCGAGTAGCTCAACGGCCAGAGCACCGCTCTTGTAAAGCGGGGGTTGTGGGTTCGATTCCCACCTCGGGCTCAGCCGTGGCGGTCTCGGCGGGAGCGCTCAGAGCGTGATCACCAGGTTGCCGAAGTGCTCCTTGCGCACGAAGGCCTCTTGCGCCTCGCGTATGGCTTCGAGGGGATAAGTGCCGCCGAGCACCGGGCGGATCTCGCCGCGCTCGATGTAGCCGACCAGATCGGCGAACAACCCCGGCCCGTAGATCGTGGCGCCGTACAGCTCGAGGTCGTTGAGGTACAGCGTGCGCAGATCCAGCTCGACCATGGGACCGGCGATAGCCCCTGACGTCACGTAGCGCCCACAGCCGGCGAGCGCGTCGAGCCATGGGGCGACGGCGTCACCGCCGACCACGTCCGCAACCGCGTCGAATGGCCCACCGTTGGCCTCAACCGCCGCGGCAACATCGTGCTCAGGACCCTGTCGTGGCACTACCACGTCAGCGCCGAGCTCCAGCACCTGCGCCACCTTGGAAGCCCCGGCCACGGCCACCACCCGTGCACCTCGCCGGTGGGCGAGCTGCACCAGGGCAGAACCCACCCCGCCGCTCGCACCGGGGACGGCAATGCTCTGGCCGGCACCCAGCCCGATGCGCTGGAGCATGTGCTCCGCCGTTGACGAGGCGCAGGCGAACGTCGCCAGCTCGGCGTCGGACAGATCGGATTCGACTGGGTACACGTTCACGGCTGGCACGGTGACGTACTCCGCGAAGCCGCCGTCCGCTTCGCTGCCGAGATAGCGCACCTTGCTGCGGTCAGTGGGGTCCGCGGGATCCTTGAGCCACGGCTCCACCATGACCCGCCGCCCCACGAGTGCCGTGTCGGCACGCTCGCCGGCGGCTACCACTCGTCCCACCACATCAGCCCCTTGGATGCGAGGAAACTCGACGCCCCTGCCGCCCCATGTGGAATCCGCGGCATCTGCGTCGGAGTATCCCTCGCCCGACGTCGCCGCCGTCACCGACTTGCTGTACCAGGCCACACGCGTGTTGATGTCGGTGTTGTTGATGCCGCACGCCGCCACCTCGATGAGCACCTCGTCGGGGCCGGCCACCGGCACCGGCACGTCGTCGCGCACCTGCAGCATCTCGGGCCCGCCATGACCGACGAGCAGCGCGGCACGCATGGTGTTCGGCGGGTTCATTTGCTCTCACGGGGGTCACAGGCGGCCATCGGGACGCGGCACAATACCGTTCAGTGGCAGCCCGCCAGACACCGGTGCCAAGTGCGACCGATGCTGCTGGGCGAAGCGCGCTGGCAGCTCGCTACTACACCGATCCCGAGATCCTCGCGGTCGAGCTGGACACCGTGTTCGCCCGATCCTGGCACCTCGTCGGTCACGGCAGCCAAGTGAGCGAACCCGGCCAGGTGCTCACGGCGACCGTGGGCGACGAGCCGGTCTTCGTGGTCAACGACGGCGGCCAGATCCGCGCCTTCTTCAACGTGTGCCAGCACCGGGGGCACGAGCTGTTCCCGCCGCAGAAGCTGGGCGGCGACGTCGCCGAGACCCCGGGCGTCATCATGTGTCCTTATCACGCCTGGGTGTACGGGCTGGACGGCACGTTGCTCAGCGCGCGCAGCCGCGATGTCGGCGAGATCTGCCTGCCGCCCGTCGCCGTCGACGAGCTCGCTGGCTTCGTGTTCGTCAATACGGATGCCGGAGCCGCCCCGCTGGCCGAGCATGCCCCCGGCGTCGGCGACGAGATCTTGGCGCTTGCCCCGCAATCACCGACGCGCATGCTGACATGGCGCCGCACTCACCTCATCGCTGCCAACTGGAAGATCGCGGTGGAGAACTACAACGAGTGCTATCACTGCCCGAACGTGCATCGATCGTTCACCTCCGGCGTGGTCGACCCCGCCAGCTACCGGGTCACGCCCAGCGGCAGGGTGATCCGCCATACGGCCAGAGGCGTCGAGGGCGACCGTTCCACCTATACGCGACCGGTCGCCAGCGATGACTATGCCGCGTTCTACATCTGGCCGGCTTCGTCGATCCAGGTGTATCCCGGCCAAGCGGTGAATACGTACCGCTGGGTGCCGTGCGCGCCGGATCGGACGCTGCTGGTGCGGGAGTGGTGGTTCGATGTCGCCGAGCCGACCGACGAGCTGCGCGAGATCATCGACCTCGACTGGAACACCACGGTGTCCGAAGACCTGAAGCTCGTCGAATCGACCCAGCGCGGCGTTCGCAGCCGCGGCTACCGGCCCGGGCCGCTGGTGACCGAGCAATCCGGCATCGCTTCGGTGCACAGCGAGGATGCTGTGGACCATCTCGCAACGCTGCTGCTGTCGGCGCTTGGCCACGAACGGGTACCGAGCGGGCGCTGAACCGGTGGAGTTCCGAGATGCGCCGCGCATTGCCGTTGTCGGGAGCCTGAACGCCGATGTGACGCTGTGGGTGCCGAGGCGCCCGTCGCCCGACGAGACGATGCACGCCGACCGCATCGCATGGTTCCGCGGCGGCAAGGGCGCCAACCAGGCAGTGGCCGCGGCCCGGCTGGGCGCGCGGGTGGTGATGGTGGGCCGGATCGGCGACGACGAGCAGGGCCGGTGGCTGCGCTCTGGCCTGGAGGCCGAGGGGATCGACTGCCATCACGTGGCCAGTGTCGATGTCCCGACCGGATTGGCGGTGATCACCGTCGATCCCGATGACGTGTCGATCGTGGTGGCTGCGGGCGCCAACGCATCGCTGGATGCCAGGGGCGTGCAGGCAGCCGCCGACGAGATCGCCGCGGCCGATGCGCTGCTGCTGCAGGGCGAGGTGAGCGCCGCCGCCGCCCGGGCCGCAGCCGAGATCGCCCGCGAGCACGGCACGTTCGTGGTGCTGAATCCGGCTCCGTACAACGACGTTGCCCCCGCTGTGCTGCCGCTGGCGGACATCGTCATCGTGAACCGCGCCGAAGCCGAGCAGTTGCGTCACCCCGACGCCGACGGCAGCGTGCCCGAGCTGCATCCCGAAGCGGTGCTCGTCGAGACACGAGGCGCAGCGGGCTGCGTCATTCAGCAGCCACAGACCGCTGATCCTGCGCAGCAACCGCCCGATTCACCTGCGGCTCCCACCGATGCTGCGGCCAATGCCGACGGGGAGATCACGGTGGCCGCGCCGCGGGTTGCCGTGGTCGACGCCACCGCAGCAGGGGACGCGTTTGCCGGCGCGTTCGCGGTCGGCATGGCCTCGGGCGCGACCGTGGCCGAGGCGGCGCGGCTGGCCGTGCGGGCTGGCGCCTGGGCGGTGACAGTCGCGGGAGCCCAGCCGAGCTTGCCGACGATGGCGCAGCTCAGAGGCTGAGCCCGGGGCCAAGCGGCCCGTGAGCGAAGCGAGCTAGAGCGGGAAGCGCAGGGCGAAGCCGTGGCCCGAGCGGCCCGTGAGCGAAGCGAACAAGAGCGGGAGGCAAGGGCGGGAGGCAACCGTTCAAGCCGAGCCGTAGAGACGGTCGCCGGCATCGCCCAGGCCGGGAACGATGAAGGCCCGCTCGTCGAGGTGGCTGTCGACGGCGGCCGTCACGATGCGGACATCGGCAGCACTGCTCTGCAGGGCAGCGATCCCCTCGGGTGCGGCCAGCGTGCACACCATCGTCACCGGCCCCACGCCCGACTCCCCGAGCACCCGGATCACGGCGGCCGCCGAGCCGCCCGTCGCCAGCATCGGGTCGAGCACCAGCACCGGTCGATCCTCCAGCACACCTGGCAGCGACTCGAGGTAGCACTCGTGCCCGACGCCGTCGGACGTCTCGATCCTTCGCATACCCACAAAACCCACCGGCGCAGCAGGCAGGAGCCGCAGCGCCGCATCGAGCATGCCCAGCCCGGCGCGCAGCACGGGCACGATCGCCGGCATCGGCTCGAGGCGCGAGCCTTCGGCGGGCCCGAGCGGCGTCTCCACCGTCTCGGGCACCGATGTCGCATCGGTGAGTGCTTCGGACACCAGCAGGAACGTCAGCGCGTCGAGCCGCTGGCGGAACTCCTCGACGGCGGTGTCCTTGTCGCGCAGCCGGGTGAGCAGGGCTGCGGCTACCGGGTGGTCGACTGTGGTGACGTTCGCAGGGCTGACACTCATGGGCTGGCTCTCACGGTCGGTGCTCGGTCGGACAGTAGGGGTCCGCCCGCAAGTTAGGTCCTGAGGGGTACACCCGGCAGCGCATCTTTCCTTCTACGCTCACAGCCGTGAACAGCCAAGCCGGCGAATCCAACAGCGGCGCAGCAGTGCGCGGGTTGCTGCTGGTGCTGGTTGCCGTTGTCGTGGGAGTGCTGCTGCTCCGCTCGGTCGACGATCCAGACGACACGACCGTGACCGACACAGCTCCGCCTGCCGCACCGGGCGACACGCTCCCCACGGCGACAGAGGCGCCCACGCCCACGAGCAGCGCCGCCGACGCCGTCGACACCGGCTCGGGCACGGTCGCCACCGTGGCGACCACTGTCACCGCCGCACCCGCCACCGACACCACCTCGGCGGGCGCCGAGCCGTTCCAGCCGAGACCGGCGGCCGAGGTGTCGGTGCAGGTTGCCAACTCCACAACCGTCCGGGGGGCTGCGGGGCGGCTCACCGACCGGTTCAAGACGCTGAGCTACATCACCAAGACGCCCACCAACTACGTGGGCACTCCCATCGACCGGACGCGCATCTACTACCAGCCGGGCTCGCTGCTCGAAGCGCGGGCGATAGCGGGTGTGCTGGAGCTCGACGCCGACAACGACGTGTTCCCGATGCTGGCAGACACATCAGCCGTGCAGGGCTTTGAGACGCCCGACGTGCTGGTGGCGCTGGGGACCGATCTGGCTGAGTAGCCGAGCAGTCGACATGCGGGTTGTCGCATGCCCGGACAAGTTCCGTGGCACTGCGTCCGCTGCAGAGGTGGCAGCAGCGATCGCTGACGGCGTACGCCGGCAGTTCGGTATGCAAGCGGAGACTGTCTGCCTGCCCGTGGCGGACGGTGGCGAGGGCACGCTCGAGGCGCTGGGCGGCCCGAATCGCACCTCGCTGGTGATCGGACCGCTGCGGCACCGGACCGAAGCGGGGTGGCGGCTGGAGGGCGACGTCGCAATCGTGGAGATGGCCTGCGCGAGCGGACTGCTGCTGGCAGGCGGCGCCGAGGGCAACGACCCGCTCGCCGCGACCACCGCGGGCACCGGCGAGCTGATAGCAGAAGCCGTTGCGAGCGGCGCCCGGCGGGTCATCGTGGGCGTGGGCGGCTCGGCCACCACTGACGGCGGGCTCGGGGCGCTTGACGCGATGTCACCGCTGGCACGCCTCGCCGGCGTCTCGGTGGTGGTGGCCTGCGATGTCCGCACCCGCTTCTGCGATGCGGCGCGCATCTTCGGCCCGCAGAAGGGCGCGTCGCCGCCGCAGATCGAGTTGCTCACCCGCCGCCTCGAGCGGCTCGTAGGCCTGTACCGCGAGCGCTACGGCATCGACGTCGGCGAGATGCCGGGCGCGGGTGCCGCAGGCGGCTTGGCGGGCGGGCTCGCGGCCGGCCTCCGAGCCGAGCTGGCACCGGGATTCGACGTTGTCGCGACCGAGATCGGCCTGCCCGACGCGATCGAAGGTGCCGATCTAGTCATCACCGGCGAGGGGCGGCTCGATGCGAGTTCGTTCGACGGCAAGGTCGTGGGCGGCGTTCTGGAAATGGCCGCTGAGGCCGGCGCGCCCGTGGGCGTCGTGGTGGGCGCTCGCGACCCCGATACCGATCTCGCCGACTGGCGCCCGCCCGCCGCCGGTACCCCGGCCACGAGCCTGGCGGTGCTGTCGGAGCGATACGGCGCCGAGCGCTCAATGGGCGACACGCTGGCGGCAATCCGCGAGGCCGCCGCCGACCTTGCCGCAAATCTCGTGTGAGGGTTGGCGGTTAGCACTCTCATCTCTAGAGTGCTAACGGCTGCTGCGAACGCAGCGGCATCGGGACGCCCAGTCACCCCTCCCGAGAATCATCCGAGACAGGAGCCAGCCGATATGGCCAAGATGATCACGTTCGACGACGAGGCCCGCCGCGCGCTCGAGTCGGGCATGAACCAGCTCGCCGACGCAGTGCGCGTCACGTTGGGGCCCAAGGGTCGCAACGTCGTGCTCGACAAGAAGTGGGGCGCGCCCACCATCACCAACGACGGCGTGTCGATCGCGAAGGACATCGAGCTGGAGGATCCGGTCGAACGCATCGGGGCCGAGCTGGTCAAGGAAGTCGCCAAGAAGACCGACGACGTCGCCGGCGACGGCACCACCACGGCCACCGTGCTGGCGTGGACCATGGTGCGCGACGGCCTGCGCAACGTGGCCGCCGGCGCCAACCCGATGGCCGTCAAGCGGGGCATCGAGGCCGGTGTCGACGCCGCTGTGGGCGCCATCGAGGACATGTCGATCAGCGTGACCGACTCCAAGACCCATGTGGCCCAGGTGGCGGCCATCTCCGCCGCCGACGGCGACATCGGCCAGCTGATCAGCGACGCGTTCGACAAGGTCGGCAAGGACGGCGTGATCACCGTCGAGGAGTCGCAGACGTTCGGCCTCGAGATGGATCTGGTCGAGGGCATGCGCTTCGACAAGGGCTACATCTCGCCCTACTTCGTCACCGATCCCGACTCGCAGGAAGCCGTGCTCGACGACGCGTACCTGCTGTTCATGCAGGGCAAGATCTCCGCGGTCCGCGACGTGCTGCCGGTGCTCGAGAAGGTCACCCAGGCGGGCAAGCCGCTCGTGATCATCGCCGAGGACGTCGAGGGCGAGGCCCTTGCCACGCTGGTGGTCAACAAGATCCGCGGCACGATCCGCTCGGCGGCCGTGAAGGCCCCCGGGTTCGGCGACCGCCGCAAGGCGATGCTGGCCGACATGGCCATCCTGACCGGCGGCCAGGTCATCAGCGAGGACGTCGGCCTCAAGCTGGAGAACACCACGCTCGACCTGCTGGGCACGGCCCGGCGCGTGGTGGTCACCAAGGATGAGACCACCATCATCGAGGGCTCCGGCGACGAGGCCGAGGTGCGCGGCCGGATCGAGCAGATCAAGAACGAGATCGACAACACCGACTCCGACTACGACCGCGAGAAGCTGCAGGAGCGGCTGGCGAAGCTGTCCGGCGGCGTGGCGGTGCTGCGTGTCGGCGCGGCCACCGAGGTCGAGCTGAAGGAGAAGAAGCATCGCATCGAGGACGCAGTCAGCACCACCAAAGCGGCCATTGAGGCCGGCGTGGTGGCCGGCGGCGGCGTCACACTGGTGCGTGCCGAGCAGGCAGTGAGCGCCGTTGCAGACGGCCTCGACGGCGACGAGTCCACCGGTGCGCGGCTCGTGGAGCGCGCGCTGGCCGGACCGCTGAAGCAGATCGCCGAGAACGCCGGCCTCGAAGGCGGCGTGGTGGTCAGCCGGGTGCGCGAGCTCGACGGCGCCATGGGCCTCAACGCCGCCTCCGGCGAGTACGAGGACCTGGTTGCCGCAGGCGTGATCGACGCTGCCAAGGTGACGCTGTCGGCCCTGCAGAACGCCTCGTCGATCGCTGCGCTGTTCCTCACCACCGAAGCAGTGATCTGCGACGAGCCCGATTCGGGCGGCGGCGCTCCCGGCATGCCGGACATGGACTTCTAGCGGGCGCCTCCCTAAACCCCCAAGAACAGCCCAACCCAACGCAACGGCTCGGGTCTCGTGCCCGGGCCGCTGCGCGCCCGGACGACGCAGTCGCGGCGGAGGCGCGGCAGAGGGCGGCGATACCCTGACCGGATGCGGCGGGGGCGCACGATGCGGGTGCTGGTGGACCGCCTGCGGCACGGCGAGTGGCGACGGTCACCCGATGAGGTCGTGGTGGAGGAACCGCTCGAGATCCGCCTCGACGGCCACATGGTGGCCACCACCATGCGCACGCCCGGACACGACTACGAGCTGGCGACGGGGTTCTGCGCAGGCGACGGGCTGCTCGGCGACGCAGAGGTCACCGGGGTGCGCTACTGCGGCGAGGGTCCCGCGGCCGAATTCGAATACAACGTCGTCACCGTCGAGACCGGCGGCAGGGCGCCCGTGCCCACGCCCCGTCTCGGCAACGTCAGCGCCGCCTGCGGGATCTGCGGCAGCACCACCATCACCGACATGGCCGCTCGCCTGGGGCCGCTGGTGGGCACCCGTCAATTCAGCGTCGACGCGGTGCAGGCGGCGTTGGCTGCAGTGCCCAGTGCACAGGAGATGTTCGGCCGCACCGGCGGGCTGCATGCCGCCGCCACCTTCGACGCCGAGGGTCGTATCGATGTGCTGCGCGAGGACATCGGGCGCCACAACGCCGTCGACAAGGTGATCGGGAGGCGACTCCTGGACGGGCGTGACGATGCCGGCGCGATGGCGCTGTTCGTGAGCGGTCGGGCCAGCTTCGAGATGGTGCAGAAGGCCTGGGCGGCAGGGATCGGCACGCTCGTCGCCGTCAGCGCTCCCAGCTCGCTGGCCATCGAGTCGGCAGGGGCCGCGGCCATCACGCTCGCGGGCTTCGCACGCGGCGACGAGCTGAACGTGTACAGCGGCAGCCTGGCGGGAGTGCCCGAGCGTCTCGGCGAATTTCCCGCACCCGCCGTTCGTTCATAGGCTGCGCGAGTGTCACAGATGCCAGAGGTGACGACGTCGGTCGGGTGGGGCGTGCTGCACCTGTTCTGCAAGCTGACCGCCGCTGCGGACCGCTCGGGCCTGCTCGCCGCCGTCGAGGACACTGTCGACAGTGACCATCAAGTGCTGACCGTGGCCGTGCTGGGGCACAAAGCCGATGTCGGCTTCATGGCGCTGGGGCCCGACCTGTGGCGACTGCGCAACCTGCAGACGCTGGTGCAACAGGCTGGCCTCGAGGTCGCCGACAGCTACGTCTCGATGACCGAGGTGAGCGAGTACGCGCCCGATTTGCCACCCGAGATGAAGACGCCGCGGCTCTACCCGCAGCTGCCGCCCGAGGGCAAGCGGGCGTTCTGCTTCTACCCCATGTCGAAGCGCCGCGGGGCCGTGGCTGAAGGCAGCGGCAACTGGTTCACGCTGCCGTACGACACCCGCCGCGAGCTGATGTACGAACACGGCACGTCAGGACGCAAGTTCCGGGGCCGCATCCTGCAGGTCGTCACAGGCTCCACTGGCGTCGACGACTTCGAGTGGGGCGTGACGCTGTTCGGCGAGCACCTCGACGACCTCAAAGAGGTCGTGTACACGATGCGCTTCGACGAGGCCAGCGCCGTCTACGGCGAGTTCGGCACCTTCTATACCGGTCTGCTCGCCGACCCCTCCACCGTGCTTGATCGCATCGGCCTGTAATCCAGCGGCTCAGCCTCTTAGTCTGTTCGCAAGCTGGGTCGTCCCGGCGCTGAACCAACCGCCAATCGAGGTTGCGATGTCTGAGTACTCCGCTCCTGTCGACGACATGCTGTTCGTGCTTGAGCACATCGCCGAACTCGACGGCTTGGCCGCTCACGAGCAGTTCGCGCACGCCGATCTGGAGACTGCGGGAGCGCTGCTGGACGAGGCGGGGCGCTTCATGTCATCCGAGGTGGCACCGCTGAACGTGCCCGGCGACCAGCAGGGGCTGGGTTTCGACGAGGGCGTCATCACCCACCCTGACGGCTTCGGCGAGGCCTACCGGAAGTTCGTGGGCGCCGGCTGGAACGGCATGGCCTTCGATCCCGACTTCGGCGGCGGCGGCATGCCGTGGTGCGTGGGGCTGGCGGTCCAGGAGATGCTGACCTCGGCCAGCATGGCGTTCAGCCTGTGTCCGCTGCTGACCCAGGGCGCGATCGATGCGCTGCTGCATCATGCCGACGAGACCCTGCAGCAGACCTACCTGCCCAAGATGATCAGCGGCGAGTGGTCGGGCACCATGAACCTCACCGAACCCCACGCCGGCTCCGACGTGGGCGCCCTGACCAGCCGGGCCGAGCCTCGGCCCGACGGCTCCTATCTCATCACGGGCACCAAGATCTTCATCACCTACGGCGAGCACGAGCTGGCCGACAACATCATCCACCTCGTGCTGGCACGCACGCCCGACAGCCCGCCCGGCACCCGCGGCATCAGCCTGTTCCTGGTGCCGAAGTTCCTGGTCAACCCCGACGGGTCGCTGGGCGAGCGCAACGACCTGCGGGCAGTGTCCACCGAGCACAAGATCGGCATCCACGCCAGCCCCACCTGCGTCATGTCCTACGGCGACAACGGCGGAGCGGTGGGCTACATGGTCGGACCCGAGCACGGCGGGATGCGGGCCATGTTCACCATGATGAACAACGCCCGCCTGTCGGTGGGTCTGCAGGGTCTGTCGCTGACCGAGCGGGCCTACCAGCAGGCACGCGACTACGCCGTCGAGCGCAAGCAGGGACGGGCCATCGGCACCGAGCTGCCGCCCGGGCAGTCCTCGCCCATCGTCGACCACGCCGACGTGCGCCGGATGCTGATGACGATGCGGGCCAACGCCGAGGCCATGCGCTGCGTCATGTACCTGAACGCCGCTGCGATCGACGAGTCGCTGTCGGCCGCAGACCCCGATGAACGCGCGCAGGCTGACGAGCTGGTGGCCCTCCTGACGCCGATCAGCAAGGGCTGGGGCACCGACCTGGGCGTCGAGATGACTTCGCTGGGCGTGCAGGTGCACGGCGGCATGGGCTACGTGGAAGAGACCGGTGCCGCCCAGCACTGGCGCGACAGCCGCATTGCGCCCATCTATGAGGGCACGAACGGCATCCAGGCCGCCGACCTGGCATTCCGCAAGCTGCCGCTGGACGGCGGCAAGGCCATGGCCCGGCTCATCGGCCAGATCGGCGAGACCGCCGCAGAGCTGGCGGCCAGCGACGACGCGGACCTCAAGGCGATTTCCGCCTCGCTGAGCGCGGGAGCGGAAGCCTTCGGCAATGCGGCGATGTGGCTGGGCACCCAGCTGGCGTCGGCGCCGAACGACGTGGCTGCCGGCTCGACTCCGTTCATGCGCCTGGCCGGTGTGGTGGTGGGCGGCTGGCTGCTGGCTCGCAGCGCCCAGGCGGCTGCGAACCTGCTGGCCGAGCAGGGACTGAGCGTCGCCGAGGCGCGCGACGCCGGCGGCAGCGGACCGTCGGGCCCGCAGTTCCTGGCCGACAAGATCGCTACGGCGCACTTCTACGCCACCCAGATCCTGTCGGGTGCAGCCGGATTGGTGCCCGCTGTCACCGGCGGCGCCGA
>NZ_JAPYOK010000046.1:0-70223 GCF_028283155.1 Candidatus Poriferisodalis multihospitum
ATCGAACCGAAACTACGACATGGGTGGAGAAACAGACGAACGAGCTGCGGAGGCGGCAGGAGACTCGGCGACGTTGCGACCTGCCGGATCGCTGGTCGCCGAGGGTTCTGCCGCCTCCGCAGCGGGCGCACCCAGGTGAGCGATCTCATAGACGCGGAGAGTCCCCGGGCGATAACCCGGGGACTTCCGCTGACAGCAGAGAAGGTGCCGCGAGGCGACTCAGCCCATGGCCGAGTGTCAGCCGCTCGAAACCACGTCGTCCAGCGCCATTCCGGGGCCCCCGTGTTCGGAAACGTCGAGGCCCACCATTTCCTCCTCCGCCGACACTCGCAGTCCGATGGTGGCCTTCAGGATCCCGAACAGGATCACCGAGGTCCCGATGACCCACACGGCCACGATCACCACCATCAGGAACTGCACGATCAGCTGCTCGATGCCGCCTCCGTAGAACAGGCCGGCGTTCTCCCGGCCCAGGAACGCATCGTCGTGCGTGGCAAACAGGCCGATGGCGAGCGTGCCCCAGATGCCGGCCGCGCCGTGGACGGCGAAGGCCCCGACCGGGTCGTCGATCTTCAGCTTGCGGTCCACGAAGCCGACCACGCCCACCACGATCAACCCGGCGATGAAGCCGGTGACGATGGCGGCCCAGGGCTCCATCGTGCCGCAGCCTGCAGTGATGCCGACCAGGCCTGCCAGCGCGCCGTTGCCTGCCATCGGCACATCGGGCCGGCCGGTGCGCAGCCAGTTCAGCGCCGTGGCACCGATGGTCCCGGCGCATGCTGCCAGCACGGTGTTCAGCGCCACGAACATCACGTTGGCGCTGGCTGCCAGCTCGGAGCCCGGGTTGAAGCCGAACCAGCCGAACCACAGGATGAACACGCCGAGGATGGCGAGCGTCACGTTGTGGCCCGGGATGTTGCGCGAGGTGCCGTCGGCCGCGTACTTGCCGATGCGAGGTCCGAGCATCCAAGCACCGACGAGGGCGATCCAGCCGCCCACGCTGTGCACGATGGTGGAGCCGGCGAAGTCGCTGTAGACGGCGTCGCCGATGGAGATGTTGGCGATGAGCCCGCCGCCCCACGTCCAGTGGACCACGATCGGGTAGATGATCGCCGTGGTCACGAGGCTGAAGATGAGGTAGGTGCTGAACTTGGTGCGCTCCGCCATGGCGCCCGAGGCGATGGTGACCGCCGTGGCGGCGAACACGGCCTGGAAGAAGAAGTTGGTGGAACCCGACAGGCCCTCGGAGATGTCGAACAGGTCGACGCCCGACAGGGCGAACGAGCCCCAGCCGAACGCGCTGTTGCCGTCGCCCCCGTAGGCCAGTCCGTAGCCGACGAGGAAGAACGCCCCGATGCCGATCGATGCGTCGGCGAGGTTCTTGGCCATGATGTTGGCCACGTTCTTCGAGCGGGTCAGGCCCGACTCGAGCATGGCGAAGCCGGCCTGCATCAAGAAGACGAGCACGCCGGCGATGAACACCCACAGGTTGTCCATGACGGCCTGCACCATCTCGGCGGACAGCGAGTCGTCCTGCGCGCCGGCTGGTCCGGCGAACAGGAACAGGCCGCCGAGGGCGCCCGCGACGGTGACGAATAGCTTGCGTTTCATGAAGATCCTCCCGTTGGCTGGCTGATGTGGGGGAACCTAGAAACGACGTGTTGCGCGGGAGTCACCCCGACATGACCGCTCGATGCACAGCGCGGGTCGGGGCTGTTGCCGAGATGTTTCGACTGGGTTTCCCGCTCCTGTTCCCCGTTCCCATGCGATTGGGCTCCCGGGCGAGTCGGAGCGCTTGCGGCCTAGTTCGCGGGGTAGCGGAGCTTGGGGCCGGCTTCGGCCCAATCCATGTGGTCGCGGATGTATTCGTTCGCGGGATCTCGGAGCGGCGAGTAGTCCCAGCCCTCACCGGCGGCGGCATGGACCACCCGGCGGGCGCGCTGGGAGGCCACCACTTGCTCGCGGATCGCGGCAGAGTCCCAGCGCTGGATGACCTCCGCGGCAAACGCAGCCGACAGGTCCGCCAGCTCGGGCGAGCCCGCCAGGTTCCGATGCTCCGCCGGATCTGCCGAGATGTCGTAGAGCAGCGGCGGATCGGTGTCGCAGTGGATGTACTTGTACTGGCCGCGGCGGATCATGAACACGGGATGCGAGGTCAGCTCGCCCATGTACTCGCCCACGGTCTCATCCACGGGATCGTCGCTCCCGGTCGCCGCGGGCCAGAGGCTGCGGCCGTCAAGCGGTGCGCTCAGCTCAGCCGGCGGACCTCCCGCGATGTCCATCAGCGTGGGGGCCAGATCCAGCAGGGAGCACACGTTGGGCACCGTTCCCACGGCGACGTCAGGCCCGGCCATCACCAGCGGGACGCGGGCCGAACGCTCGAAGAACGACATCTTGAACCAGGAACCTCGGTCGCCGAGCATGTCACCGTGATCGCTGGTGGCGATCACCACCGTGTCGTCGGCTCGGCCGGTCTCGTCCAGCACTCCCAGCAGCTCGCCCAGCCACCAATCGAAGTAGCTGGTGTTGGCGTAGTAGGCGTGGCGGGCGGTGCGGCACTGCTCCTCGGTCCATCCCCGGGTGTCGGCCTCGATGCCGGCGCGGATGCGCACGGTGTGCGGATCGAACTCAGCGGGCACCGGTCCCGGCAGGTCGATCTGGTCGTGGTCGTAGAGGTTCCACCACTCGGGCCGCGCCACATAGGGGTCGTGGGGGTGGATGAACGCCACCGCCAGGAAGAACGGGCGGTCGTCGGGCTCGCGGGCCAGGTCGTACAGGCAGCGGCGTGTGGCGAAGCCGACCTCGTCGTCGTAGTCGATCTGGTAGGTGGCGAGCGCCTGGCCGGCCTCAGAGAGGCTGTCCATGTTGTGGTACCACTTGCCGATCCGCTCGCCGGCCGCATCCCAGTCGGGCGTCCACGCGAAGTTGGCCGGGTAGATGTCGGTGGTGAGGCGCCGGCCAAAGCCGTGCAGCTGGTCGGGCCCGACGAAGTGCATCTTGCCCGACAGCACCGTCCGGTAGCCCGCCAGGTTCAGCCAGTGGGCGATGGTGGGGGCCGCGGCACTCCACTCCGACGCGTTGTCCCAGGCGCCGATCTGTGATGCTGCTCGGCCGGTCATCATCGAGTACCGCGACGGCGCGCACAACGGCGAGTGGCAGTACGCGGCATCGAACCGCACGCCACGCTCCGCGAGCGAATCCATCGACGGCGTCTGCACCACGGGGTGGCCGTAGGTGCCGGTGAAGTACGGCGCAAGCTGATCCGCCATGACCAGCAGGACGTTGGGTGCGGTCATCAAGTCGAACAGTACGCCCACCCGAACCCAACGCGCACCAGCGCGCGGTCAAGGCCAATTTCGGGCGTGCTAGTGTGTTGAAAACCGTCTAAATGGCCTGTTTTGATCAGGGACGGCTGGGACAGCCGGACCGGCGGCGGGCCGAGCGCCCTCGGGGAGGGCTGCCGGCACCTGCCGGCGACAGGCGGGAAACACACACCGGGGGGTGCCCATGTCCGAAACACGCAAATCCGGCGAACGAACTCGCCTGTCACGACTGCGCCAGAAGCGAGGACCCAGCGGCTGGCAGCTGCTCATCGCGCTGCTTGCAGCCATCGGGCTGCTCGCAGCGGCATGCACGGGCGACGACGGCGACGGCGCAGCCGAGGAGCCGGCCGCCACCACCGAGGCGATGGCGGAAGAAGAGCCGACCGAGATGCCGGCCGATGAGGGTCCGGACCTGGGCTCGCAGACCACGATCACCCTGGCCGCGAATCCCTGGAACGGCTCGGCCCTGAACGTGGCAGTCGCAGCCCAGCTGCTCGAGAGCGAGCTCGGCTACGACGTCGAGATCGTCGACATCGACGAGAACGCCCAATGGGCCGCGATCAACACCGGCGACATCAGCGCATCGCTCGAGGTGTGGCCGTCGGGCCACGCGCAGAACGTGATCGACTTCATCGACAACGCTGATGCCAACGTGGACCACGCGGGCCTGCTCGGCCCGGTCGGCAAGATCGGCTGGTTCACGCCGACCTACATGATCGAGCGCCATCCGGAGCTGGCGACCTGGGAAGGCTTCGCCGATCCGGCGCTGGCCGGCCTGTATGCCACAGCCGAGACCGGCGACCTGGGGCAGTTCCTGGGCGGTGATCCCAGCTTCGTCCAGTACGACGAGGACATCATCAACAACCTGGGCCTGCCGATGCAGGTGGTGTACGCCGGGTCGGAGGCTGCCATCCTGGCCGCCGTCGACGCTGCCTACAGCCGGGAGGATCCGATCCTCGTGTACCTGTGGACACCGCACTCGGCGTTCAACAGCTACGACCTCACCAACGTGCTGCTGCCCGAGTACAGCGACGACTGCTACGCCACGGCAGACGCCGGCGGCGTCAACTGCGACTATCCGGCCGATGTTCTGTTCAAGATCATCGATGCGAGTCTCGCCGAGAATGCCCCCGCAGCTGACGCCTTCCTGCGAGCCATGAACTACGACAGCGCCGACCAGATCTCCATGCTGGCCGCCGTCGAGGGCGAAGGCATGTCAGTCGACGATGCCGCTGCGGCGTGGATCGCAGACAACGAGGCAACCTGGAGCACCTGGCTTCAATAGCCCGTCAGCACTCAGATCCTCCTCCCAGGGCGCTGACCCGTCGGCGTCGGCCAACAGGCCGGCGCCGGCGGGGCCCGTCCTGCGGCTCCTTGAGGCTGTACCGCAGGTGATCCGGTGACTGAACCCCTGTACGACTTCATCATCGTCGGCGGCGGATCGGCCGGCTGCGCGCTCGCCAACCGGCTGAGTGCGGATCCCGCCAACAAGGTGCTCGTGCTCGAGGCCGGTCGCCGCGACTACCGGTGGGACGTGCTCATCCACATGCCGGCCGCGCTGGCCATGCCTATCGGCAACCGCTTCTACGACTGGCAGTACGAGACCGAGCCGGAACCGCACATGGGCGGGCGGCGGGTGTATCACGCCCGCGGCAAGGTGCTCGGCGGTTCCAGCTCCATCAACGGGATGATCTTCCAGCGCGGCAACCCGGCCGACTACGACAAGTGGGCCAGCCGGCCCGGCATGGCGACGTGGGACTACCGGCACTGCCTGCCGTACTTCAAGCGGATGGAGACCTGCCTGGCGGGCCCCGATGACTGGCGCGGCGGCGACGGCCCGCTGGTGCTCGAGCGGGGCCCGGCCACCAGCCCGCTGTTCGAGGCCTTCTTCGACGCCGTGCAGCAGGCCGGCTATGAGCTGACCGACGACGTGAACGGATTCCGCCAGGAAGGCTTTGCGGCGTTCGACCGCAACATTCACCGCGGCCGGCGCCTGTCGGCCTCGCAGGCCTACCTGCACCCGGTGATAAGGCGCCCGAATCTGGACCTCCGCACCGGCGCGCTGATCAGCCGGGTGCTCTTCGACGGCAACCGGGCGACCGGTGTCGAGTACCGGCAGAAGGGCCGGCGGGGCCGCACGCGGGCCGCTCGGGGCGGCCACGTGATCCTGTGCGCGGGGGCGTTCGGCTCGGCGCAGCTGCTGCAGCTCTCCGGCGTGGGCTCCCCCACGCTGCTGGGCCAGCACGGCATCGGAGTGGTGTCGCCCCTGGAAGGCGTCGGCGAGAACCTCCAGGACCATCTGGAGGTGTACATCCAGTACGCCTCGAAGCTGCCGGTGTCGATGCAGCCTCACCTGCGGCGCTGGCGCCGGCCCTGGATCGGCCTGCAGTGGCTGGCACGGCGGGGACCGGGGGCCACCAACCACTTCGAGGCCGGCGGCTTCGTGCGCAGCAACACCGATGAGGCCTACCCCAACCTCATGTTCCACTTCCTGCCGCTGGCCGTGCGCTACGACGGCTCGGCGCCGGTCAGCAAGCATGGCTACCAGGTGCATGTCGGGCCGATGTACTCCGATGCCCGCGGCTGGGTGCGCATCGGCTCAACCGATCCCGCCGTCAAGCCGGCGATCCGGTTCAACTACCTGTCCACTGCCCAGGACCGGCGCGAGTGGGTCGAGACCGTGCGTGTCACCCGTCACATCATGAACCAGCCGGCCTTCGCGGCCTACAACGACCGCGAGCTGTCGCCCGGCCCCGGCACCCAGTCCGACGACGAGATCATGGACTGGGTGGCACGCGACGCCGAGACGGCGCTGCATCCGGCGGGCACGGCGCGGCTTGGCACCGACGAGCTGGCCGTGACCGACCCGTCGACCATGAACGTGCTGGGCACCTCGGGCCTCAGCGTGGTGGACGCCTCGGTCATGCCCACAGTCACCAACGGCAACATCTACGCGCCGGTCATGATGATTGCCGAGAAGGCCGCCGACCTGCTGCTCGGGAACGAGCCGCTCGCGCCGCTGGATGTGCCGGTCTACGGCCGCGCGTGCGGGGGTTCCGCGCCGGGCGCGCCGCTGTCGTGACTGGCATCGTGATCGGAGATCATCGCCGAGACGAGGTCGAGCACCTCGTGGCGCTCCGCCTTGGTCGGGGGTGCGAGGCCGAACAGGTCGATGAGCCAGAGCCCGTCGCCCACGATGCGTGCGAGCAGGCCGGCGGTCTCGGCCAGCTTGTCGTCATGCATGAGGCGCTCCTGCCAGCGCTCGAACGTTGCCCGAGTGTTCGCCAGCAGCTCGTCGTCGAGCGCCGCGGCCGCCAGGATCGACGCCGAAGTGTCATCGGCGGCCTTGTACGGCTCGCGCACGTAGTCGAGGTAGGCGAGCGCGAACGTGCCGCGGGCCGCGGGGTCGGCGGCCCGGAACCGGGCTTCCCGTATGTCCAGCTCGTCGTCGAGGACCGCGAGCGTCTCGTCGAGCAGCCCGGCCATCAGGGCGTCCTTGGAGCCGAAGTGGTAGAGGAAGCCGCCCTTGCTGACGCCGGCCGCGATCGCGACCCGGTCGAGTGTGAGGTTGGCCGCACCATCGGTGCGGATGACCTCGATGGCCGCCTGCAGGATGCGCTCGCGGGTCTGCACCGCACGTTCCTGCACCGGGCCCGATCTCGAGACCGCGCTGTCTGCAGCAGTCGGCGTTGCGTCGCTGCCACCGGATGTCGCGTCGGGGGGGCGAGATCGTGCCACAGTCAGCACAGCGTATCGACACGCCAAACCCGTCCAAGCAGACGGTAACGCGGCACGCGGGGCACTGGGGGCAGCCATGGAGCCGATCGTCACGGTCAGCGGTCTGTGGAAGATCTTCGGCAAGAAGGTCGACGCTGCCCGCGAGCTCGCCGCTGGCGGCGCCGACCGGGAGCAGATCCAAGCCGAGACGGGCTGCCTGGTGGCGGTCCGCGATGTCACCTTCGACGTGCATGCCGGCGAGACGTTTGTGGTGATGGGCCTGTCGGGCTCGGGCAAGTCCACGCTGGTGCGCTGCGTGTCGCGGCTGATCGAGCCCACGTTCGGCCACATGGAAGTGTGCGGAACCATCCTGGCCGACGCCAGCGACACGGCGCTGCGCGAGCTGCGCCGCAGCAAGATGGCGATGGTCTTCCAGCATTTCGGCCTGTTCCCCCACCGGCGCGTGGTCGACAACGTGGCGTACGGGCTGGAAGTGCAGGGTGTTGCGCGTGACGAGCGCCATGAGCGGGCGCGCGAGGTGCTCAGCACTGTGGGGCTCGACGGCTGGGCCGACCACTACCCGCAGCAGCTCAGCGGCGGCATGCAGCAGCGAGTCGGGCTGGCACGTGCCCTCGCTGTGGAGCCCGAGGTGCTGTTCTTCGACGAGCCGTTCTCGGCGCTCGACCCGCTCATCCGGCGCGACATGCAGGACGAGCTGGTGACGCTGCAGCTCGAGCTGCAGCGCACCATCGTGTTCATCACCCACGACTTCGCCGAGGCACTGCGGCTGGCCGACCGGATCGCCATCATGCGGGACGGGGCCTTCACCCAGGTCGGGACGCCGCTCGAGATCTTGACCCAGCCCGCCGACGACTACGTGCGGGCCTTCACGCAGGATGCGCCGATCGCCAAGGTGCTCCCCGCGTGCTCCCTGATGCGACCGGTCGGTGACGTCGCCGTCGAGGAAGGCTGGCCGCGCACCACCGAGACCGCCACGCTCGAGTCGGCCCTGCCGTTCCTGCTGTCGGAGCATCGCCCGGTGGTGGTCTGCAACGCCGAGGGCGATCCCCTGGGCCTGCTCCACCAGGACGATGTCGCAGCGGTACTGGAGCAGAACCTGCGATGAGCCGCATCAGCAGAGCTCCAGTACCGCCATCAGACACAGCTCTGGAGCAGAACCTGCGATGAGCCAGACCGTCGCCGCCGAGCCTGGTGCCGGCGCCGACGCACCTGCTGCGCGGCGGCGGTCGCCGTTCGCCGTGGGGTTGGCTGCCGCCGCGGTCGCGCTCGTGATTGTCGGCTTCGTCGCATCGGTGGGCGCCTTTCCCGAGTCGTGGAACTTCGGCCTGGCCGACCCCATCGATCGCACACGGCGCTGGCTCATCAACAACCAGACGTCCCACTGGCTGTACACGGTGCTGCTGAACCCGCTCACCGATCTCGCCGATGCCGGCATCCGCCGGCTCGAGGCAATCCTGCGGTGGTTCCCGTGGTACGTGTACCCGGTCTTCTGCGGCCTCGGGCTGTGGCGAGTGCGCGGCCGGCTGGCGGGCGCGCTCGGCTTCTGCGGGGTGGTGCTCATCGGCATGACCGATCTGTGGCAGCAGGGCTTCGCCACGCTCGCGCTGATGGGCGTGGCGGTGTTCCTGTCACTGCTGGCGGGCATCCCGCTGGGCATCGCCGCATGGCGCAACGACCGGTTCGCCGGCGTGCTGCGCCCGACGCTCGATGCCATGCAGACCATGCCGGGGTTCGTCTATCTCATCCCGTTCGTGCTGCTCTTCGGCATCGGGCGCGTGCCGGCGCTGATCGCGACGGT
Source organism: Candidatus Poriferisodalis multihospitum (assembly GCF_028283155.1). Classification (NCBI taxonomy): domain Bacteria; kingdom Bacillati; phylum Actinomycetota; class Acidimicrobiia; order Acidimicrobiales; family Candidatus Poriferisodalaceae; genus Candidatus Poriferisodalis; species Candidatus Poriferisodalis multihospitum. The sequence continues at coordinate 8,860 of NZ_JAPYOK010000046.1, forward strand.
CATTTTCGCCCTGCCACCGGTGGTGCGGCTCACCGATGTCGGCCTGCGCAACGTGCCCGGGTCGATGGTGGAAGCCTCGGAGATGTTCGGCGCCACCGACCGCCAGACGCTGCGGCTGGTGAGGATCCCCGCCGCTCGCCCGGCGATCCTGGCCGGCACCAACCAGACCACGATGCTCGCCATGAGCATGGTGGTGATCGCGGCATTCATCGGCTCGGGCGGTCTCGGCCAGGACGTGCTGCGAGCCATGCGCGACATCGACGTCGGCGAGGCCTCCGAGGCCGGCATCGCCATCGTCATCATGGCGATCATCCTGGATCGCTTCACCCGCGGCATCGCCACGCTGGGCGAGCGCGGCCGCGGCCAGGGCACGAATGCGCATGCAGGCGATTCGCTGCGGGCCGCAGACACCGTCACGATCCGCTGGATCGCGGCCGCAACGGCTCTGGTGGCGCTGGTGGGCGGCATCGTGGGTCACAACAAGTTCCCCGAATGGCTGCAGTGGCACTACGCGCCGTACATCAACGACATCACGGCGTGGGCTCGCGACAACCTCTACGACATCGGCTCGTCGGGCATCGGCACCGGGCCGCTCAGCGACTTCATCACCGTCTATATGGTGACGCCGCTGCGGGAGCTGCTCTCGTCGGGCATTCCCTGGCCGGCCATGATCGGGCTCGGCGTGCTGGGCGGCCTGCTGGCTCGCGGCGTCACGCTGGGGCTCGGCATCGGCATCGCACTGTTCCTGATCGGGTGGCTCGGCATGTGGGAGCTGTCGATGGACACGCTGGCCCAGACGCTGGTGGCCGTGGCCGTCACGCTGGCGATCGCAGTGCCGCTGGGGATCCAGGCCTCCCACAGCGACCGCTTCCAGAAGCTGATCGACCCGGTGCTCGACTTCCTGCAGACCATTCCCAGCTTCGTGCTGCTGGTGCCGGTCATCACGCTGTTCCACGTGGGGCGGATCCCGGGCATCATCGCCTCGGTGGTGTACGCGCTGCCGGCCGCGGTGCACTACACCGATCTGGGGTTCCGCCGGGTTCCCGCCGAAGTGCACGAGGCCGCCACGAGCTTCGGCGCAACCCGCTGGCAGCGCCTGCGGCGCGTGGAGCTGCCGCTGGCAGCGCCCGAGCTGATGGTGGCGGTGAACCAGGTGATCATGCTGGTGCTGGCCATGGTGGTGATCGCCGGGCTGGTCGGCGGCGGCGGGCTCGGGCTCGAAACCGTGAACGCGCTGCGCCGCAGCGACGCCGTCGGCAGGGGCTTCGAAGCCGGCATCGCGATCGTCCTGCTGGCAGGAATCCTCGACCGCCTCACCAGAGGCGTCGCAGACCGCCTCCGTCCACCCCCCGGCGCCTGAGCGTCAACCGCGGGTCGGCGCGCCGAGCCGATCGTCGCGGCGGGTCGATCTAGAGGAAGGCGGGGACGAAGACCAGGCTGACGATGGTCATCACCTTGATGAGGATGTTCATCGCCGGGCCTGAGGTGTCCTTGAACGGGTCGCCGATGGTGTCGCCCACCACGGCCGCCGCATGGGCATCGGTGCCCTTGCCGCCGTGCGCGCCCGCCTCGATGTACTTCTTGGCGTTGTCCCAGGCGCCGCCCGAGTTGGCCATGTAGATCGCGATCAGGAAGCCGGTCACCACCGCGCCGGCCAGGAAGCCGCCGAGCGCGTTCACGTCGATGAAACCGATGACCAGCGGCAGCACTACCGCCAGGCCGCCCGGCAGCAGCATCTCGCGCAGGGCCGCCTGGGTGGAGATGTCCACGCAGCGGCGGCTGTCGGGCTTCACGCCCGGCTCGCCCTCGCGCAGCCCGGGGATCTCGGCGAACTGCCGCCGGACCTCCACGATCATCGCCTGCGCTGCCCGTCCCACCGAGGACATCGTGAGCGCCGCAAAGATAAACGGCGTCATGGCGCCCAGGAACAGGCCGATGGTGACCGCCGTGTCGTTGATGTCGAGGAACACCTGGTCGCCGGCGGTCAGGCTGAACGACTTGAACAGCGCCAGCGCCGTCACCGCAGCCGAACCCACCGCGAAGCCCTTGGCCACCGCAGCGGTGGTGTTGCCCAGCGAGTCGAGGCTGTCGGTGACGCCCCGCACCTCGGGCGGCAGCTCGGCCATCTCGGCGATGCCGCCGGCGTTGTCGGCGATCGGCCCGTAGGCGTCCACAGCCACGATGACACCGGTGACCGCCAGCATGCCGATGGCCGCCAGCGACACGCCGTACAGCCCGATCACATCGCCGGCCTCGCCGAACGCCAGACCGCCGAACAGGTACGACAGGCCGATCATCGTCACCACCAGCGCGACGGCCGGCAGCGTCGAGAGCTTGCCCTGCGCGATGCCTTCGATGGTGACGGTTGCGGGGCCGGTCTCGGACTGCTGGGCGATGCCCTTCACCGGCCGGAAGTGCTCGGAGGTGAAGTACTCGGACGTGAAGCCGATGGCCCAGCCGCCGAGCAGCCCCACGATGATGGTGAACGCCAGGAAGATGGGGGCGCTGAGCTCGTATTCGCCCACCGTCGGGCTGCCGCTGAACAGCACCAGCGTGCCGACGATGGCAAAGACGACCGTCAGCGCCATGGCCACGTACTGACCGGTGTGCAGCTGCCCCGACAGGCTGCGGCCTTCGCGGCCGCGCACGAACAAAGCGCCGATGATCGAGGCGATCATGCCGAGCGCCCCGATCAGGATCGGGTACATGAGCAGCCCTTCGGCATCGCCGAAGCTGCCGGCCAGGCTGTCGCCCTCGAGGAACACCGGGACCAGCAGCGAGGCCAGCACCACCGGTGCCACGATCGACCCGGCGTACGACTCGAACAGGTCGGCGCCCATGCCGGCAACGTCGCCCACGTTGTCGCCGACGGCGTCGGCAATGGTGGCCGGGTTGCGCGGGTCGTCCTCGGGAATGCCAGCCTCCACCTTGCCGACGAGGTCACCGCCGACGTCGGCAGCCTTGGTGTAGATGCCGCCGCCGATGCGGGCGAACAGCGCGATCGAGCTGGCACCCAGCCCGAACGCAGCCACCACTTGGAAGGCCTGGTCGACGCCCAGCCACTTCACCCACAGCAGGTAGTTGATCGAGATGCCCAGCAGCGCCAGGCCGGCCACGCTGAAGCCCATGACGGCCCCGCCCTTGAACGCCAGCGGCAGTGCCTTTGCAGCACCTTGGCGAGCAGCGTTGGCCGTGCGGGTGTTGGCCGCGGTGGCGATGCGCATGCCGACGAAGCCCGCCACCGACGACAGCACTGCACCCATCAGGTAGGCGAAGCTGGCTGCGGGGCGGCCGTCGATCGGCACGATCAGCAGCAGCACGAACATGGCCGCTACGAACACCGATACCCAGCGGTATTCCCGGCGAAGGAACGCCATGGCGCCCTCGCGGATGGCCGCGCCGATCTCGCGCATCAACTCGGTGCCCTGCTCGGCCCGCAGCACCACCTTGGCGAAGTAGTACGCCAGCAGCAGCGCCAGCACGGAAGCGATCAGGGCCAGATACGGAACAGCAGTCACATGGCCGTGCTCGCCCGAGAACCGGAGGAATGCGAGCGCAGCGATGGCAGCGCAGGCCGAAGCGAACAGGATGCCGATCTTGGCGAGATCGGTGATGCCGCCATCGTCGAACGCCAGGCCGGTGATGAAGATCGACACGGTGAACCCGATGCCAGCAGCAAAACCCATCCCGATGAACTGCGGCCAATTGAGCCCGGGAGGCAGCTGGAAGCCGAAGCGCGTCGCCACCCAGGTGAACGCGGCGATGCCGACCGGTTTGCCGATCACGAGGCCGAGCACGATGCCCCACGTCACCGGCGAGCCGGCGGCGTCCGCCAAGATGTCGCCCGACAGCGGCACGCCGGCGTTGGCCAGGGCGAAGATGGGAACGATGAGGAACGCCGTGAACGGATGCAGCATCGTCTCGAGCCGCTCGGTCATCGGCACCGATTCCTGCACCACGAACGCCGCCTGGTGGACCTGCTCGATGTTGGGGCTCGCCGGCAGGTCATCGACGTGTTCCTGCGCGGCAACGCGGCTGACCAATGGCTTGGCAGGCGTCAGCAACCCCAGCGCCACCCCGGCGATAGTGGCGTGCACACCCGACTCCAGCGTGGCGTACCAGGCCACGATCCCGATCACCCAATAGACCGGCAGCGCCCACACCTTCATCAGCGTCAGCAGCCGGACCAGCACCAGCATCGCGCCGGCGAGTGTCAGCCACCGCAGGTCGAGATCGCCGGTGTAGAAGATCGCGATGACGGCGATGGCCCCGATGTCGTCCACGATCGCGAGCGTCAGCAGGAACAGCTTCAGCATCGGCGGCACCCGGGAGCCCAGCAATGCGACGATGCCGACGGCGAAGGCGATGTCGGTGGCCATCGGGATTCCCCAGCCCGAGGCGGCCGGGCCCGAAGGGTTGAACGCGAAATACAGCAGCGCCGGCACGACCATGCCGCCGATGGCAGCGATGGCCGGCAGCGTCGCGGCCCGCACGCTCGAGAGGTAGCCGGTCACCAGCTCACGCTTGATCTCCAGGCCCACCACGAAAAAGAACAGCGCCATGAGGGCGTCGTTCACCAACTCCCGGAGGTCCAGCGGGTGGACGTGGAAGCCGCCGACCGAGATGTCGATGTGGTGGTGCCAGAAATCGAAGTACGTGTCGCTCCAGGGCGAGTTCGCCCAGATGAGCGCTACTGCCGTCGCCAACAGCAGCAGCATGCTGCCGGCCACCTCGCGGTGGATGAACTTCAGGATCGGCCGCGCTACGAATCGGGCCAGCCAGCGATCACCGCCTGCGAACGTCTCCCGCTGGTACAGGTACTCCGGGCCCGCCATACGGCCGCACAGGATACGGCCCGTTATATCGGGGTCCTGCCGCAGGCCACGCTCCACGCAGGCGTGCCTGCCGGTATTCAGCGATTCGACAGGCGCTGCAGAGCTGCTGGCAGCCCAGTGGTCACGTCGAAGAGCGAATCCACGTCGGTTTCGGACAGCGTCGCGGCCACCCCGGGCGTGCTCACCACGAGCGCCAGACCGCCGTCGCCCGCCCGGCAGCGTCGACGCGCGTCGAGCAGCACGCCGAGCGTGACCGGCTGCAGGACATCCACATCGGACAGGTCGATCACCAGCCGCGGCTGTGTGCCCGCTGTCGCCAGCGCCGAGCGCAGCGCGCTGTCCAGCGACGCGATGGCAGCCAGATCGAGTTCTCCGCGCGGCGTCACCACTACAACGGCGGTGCCGTCGGCAGCCGTCACCGTGCGCTCAGCGAAGCCCAGCATCAGGCCGACTGTGCTGATCGTCGTGGTGGAGTCGACAGGTGCATAGAACCAGCCGGGGGCTCACGCAAAGCGGGGCATCACCTTGTCGCTGATGAGCTCGAGCGATGCGTTGATCTGGTCGGCGGAGTGAATGCCCTGGGGCACCAGGAAGAACGCTTCCTCGATGCCGAGCACCGTCTGCGCCTCCTCGATCTGGCGGCTGATCGTGTCGGGGCTGCCGACGAGCTGCAGCGGCATGCCCTGGCCGAACTGGATGGCCCACTGGTTCCAGAACCACTCCATGTCGGAGAACAGCTCCCAAGCCTGGGCGTCGGTGGGCGCGCACACTGCCACCCCGCCCCAGCCGCACTCGTGGCCGCGGGGCTTCTCCACGCCGTGCTGCGCGGCCTCCTCGCGGTACGCCTTCCACAGGGCCTCGCAGAACTCCATCTTGTCGCTCAGCACGATCGGCGTGCCGCCGTAGCGGGCCCAGAAAACCGCCGAGTCCATCGACATCGTGAATCCGCCGTACAGGGGCGGGTGCGGCGACTGCAGCGGCCGCGGGGCGATGCCGACCTCGTGGATCGTCATGTCGGGGTCGACCCCGGCGCCGTAGTCGGCATAGACGGTGTGGGTGTGCGGGTTGAGGTTGTCGTTGGGGAACCGCCAGAACTCGCCCTCGTAGGAGAACGTGTTGTTCTTCAAGGCGGTGAGCACCACATCCACGAACTCCTCGAAGAAGCGGCGGTTGTAGGCGTCTTCGTCGGTGCCGCGGTTCCACTTGCCCACCGCTGCGAGGTCGGGGCGGATCTTGAACTGGTCCACCCAGCGGTGCTGGTAGCCGCGCACCACGCCGAAGCAGAGCCGCCCGCCGGTCATGTGGTCGAGGGTCGCCACCTGCTCGGCGACACGCATCGGGTTGTGAGTGGTGGACACGTAGCCGCAAGCGATCGGCCGCAGCCGGCTGGTGTGCTGGGCGATCCAGCTCGCCATCAGGTTGAGGTCGTTGGAGATCTCGAAGCCCTCGATCTGCAGATGGTGCTCGGGGTGGCCGAAGCCGTACCAGCCGTTGTCGTCGGCGAAGCGCGCGATCTCGGCAATCTCGCCGAGCATGCGCTGGTAGTAGTCGTTGTTGAGTCCTGCGAGGCCGGCTTCCAGCTCATGGCGCCGGCCGATCGTGCAGTACATGAACAAGCTGAACTTCACCCTGGCTCCCGCTGCCTCGTCCCCCGGCACGATCCGGGCTTCCCCGCGGAGTGTAGGTGAGTGTTCTCTGGAGAGGCCCGGGAGCCGCCGTACGCTCGCTCGGGCAGCCGACCACTGCATGAACGCCTGTTCAGGACTAGGTTTCTCCGAGGCATGGAAAGCACCGAGGCAGCCGTTGGCAGCTCGGCCGAGCCGGATACTGCAGACAGCACCGTTGCCGCTGACGCCGACGAGAACGGCGGCAACGGGAACGGCAATGGCCGGCGGATCCGCAAGGGCGAGCGCAGCCGTATGCGCATCTTGGATGCCGCCGCGCGCCTGCTCTCGTGCCGCGGCTACGCCGCCACCACCCTGACCGACATCGCCGGTGCTGCGGAGATGCAGGCCGGCAGCCTCTACTACCACTTCGACTCGAAAGACGCGATCGTCGAAGAGGTGCTGAGCGTGGGCATCGACCACGCCCGCGCTGCGATCGATGCAGCGCTGGAAGCGCTGGGTCCTGAGGCACGGGGTTCCGACCGTCTGGCCGAGGCCATCGTGGCCTACGTCAACTGCATCGTTGCCGAGAGCAACTTCACGGTGGCCAATATCCGCTGCTTCAACGAATCGCCCCCGCAGACCCGCGAGAGCCTGGCGGTGCCCCTGCGTGAGTTCACCAACCTCTGGGTCGGCCTGCTGGCAGAAGGTCAGGCCGACGGTTCGCTGCGAGCCGACACCAACGCCAAGGTGCTCGCCCGGATCATGATCTCCGGGCTCAACTCGCTTGCCAGCTGGTATCGCCCCGGCGGCGAACTGCGCCTCGAAGACCTCGCCCGCCAGTTCGCCGACATGGTCCTCGACGGCCTGCACCCCGCCGACTGAGCCGGCGGGAACGCAGCAGCTACAGGCGGCCGCTGGTGATGAGCTTGCGGCGGTGCTCGAGGAAGTCGACCAGCACGTAGTCGCCCAGGTTGTGGGGGCTGGTGAAGAAGGCCCGCCCGCCGTTCATCTCGGTCATCTTCTCCACGAACGCCCGCAGGTAGCTGTTGGGGTCGAGCATGAAGACGTTGATGCGGATGTCTTCGCGGGTGGCCCGGGCCACCTCCAGCAGCGTGGCCTCGATGGTCTCGCGCACCGGCGGGTAGGCGAAGTACGGCCGGCCGTCGCGTGCCAGGTGAGCGGTGGGCTCGCCGTCGGTGATCATGATGATCTGCTTCGAGCCGGTCTGGCGGGCCAGCAGGCGCCGGGCGATCATGAAGCCGTGCTGCATGTTGGTGCCATAGGCGAAGTCCCACGACACCTCCGGCAGCTGGGCGGCGGTCAGCTCGGAGGCTGACTCGGCGAAGCCCACGATGCCCAGGTAATCGCGCGGGAACTGCGTGGAGATCAGCGAGTGCAGCGCCATTGTGACCTTCTTGGCGGGCAGGAAGTTGTCGCGCATCGGCATCGACAGCGACAGGTCCAGCATCAGCACCGTCGAGGCGCGCGACAGCAGCTCAGAGCGCTCGATCTCGAAGTCGTCCGGCGTCAGGCTCACCGGCGTGCCGGTTCCCTGGCGGGCCACGGCGTTGCGCACGGTGCGCTCGATGTTCAGGTTGAACGTGTCGCCGAACTCGTAGGGCTTGGTCTCGTACGCGAACTCGTGGCCGACGCCCGACTTGCGCACCTGGTGGCTGCCGACCTTGTCGTCCATCAGGCGGTTGAACAGGTCGCCGAGCGCGTTCTGCCCGATGCGCCGCAGCGCACGCGGCGTCAGCTCCAGGCGGCCTTCAGTGTGCTGCGCGAGGCCTGATTCCTCGAGCATGCGCGCCATCTCGCTGAGCCGTTCGAGTGCCTCGGCCGACTGGTCGCCGAGCAGCTCGCGCACCCGCTCGGGATCCACCTCCGCCAGCGCCGAGGGGCTGACGGCGCCCTGCAGCATCTCGGCCAGCGCGTCGAGGTCGCCGAGCTGGGCGAGCACGTCGGCCGCCTGCGACATCGACAGCGGATCGTCGCCGCCGAATTGGTAGTTGCGGTCCCAGCCCATGTCGGGGAACGCCTGCTGGAGATTCTGCGCGAGCTGCTGGGCCTGCCACTGCAGGTCCATGTCGTCCATGAGCTGCGCTGCCAGGTCGGCGAGCTGCTGGCGCTGGGCCGGCGTCATCGAGTTCAGCATCGAGGCCATGGCCGCCATGCGCTTGGCCATGATCTCGAGCAGCTCGTCGAGCGTCTGCGGGTTCTCGGGGAAGAAGTCGCCGTAACGATCCATGAAGCCCTCGAAATCGGGCTCCTCGCCGCGGGCACGCTGCTCGAGCATCTGGTTGAGCTCGGCCATCATGTCCTTGGTGCGGGCCAGATCTTCGGGGCTCATGTTGCCCATGGCGCCGGTCATCTGGTCGAAGTAGCTCTGGGCGACTTCCTGGCGCAGCCGCTCGACGAGCTCGTTGAACTGCTCGCGGGCCTCGGGCGACTCGAAGTCGTAGCTCTGCAGGCCGCGCATCTTCCCGGCCAGGTCGGGGGGCAGCATGTCGAGCTGCAGGTTGCGCTCGGCGGCGCTGGACTGGGCGATCTCTTCGCGGCGCTCGTCGCCGCTGTCGGCCGCGTCCAGCGCGAACTCCTCCAGCGCCTCGCGTTCGGTGTCGGTGATCTCGTCGAGCTCGCGGGCGATGTCGTCGTACACGCCGCCGAGGTCGAACTGCTCGAGCATGTCCTTGCGCCGGTCGCGCAGCCGCTCGATCATCTCGCGCAGGCCTTCGAGCCGGTTGCCCTCGGAGTCGGTGAAGCCCTGCTGCATGAGCCGGCGCAGGGCGGCATTGAGATCGCCGTGATACAGCAGATCGTCGGTCATCTCGGCGAAGAGGCTCTCGGCGTCGAAGTCGAAGCCGGTCTGGGTGCCGTCCCACGCGGAGTAGCGGAACCGGGCGCCCTCGCGGCGGGCCCGACGCCAGCGAATCACTGGGCTTCCTCCGTCGGACGCGTCTGCTGCGAGCAACTCGGGAATCCCGCACGTCCCTGCATGAGACTCACTCTGTCACGACGGCGGGTGCAACCGGGCCTAACCGCGTGAGCGGTAGGTCGCCCGGGCGCCGACGTGCTCCTTGTTGAGCCGCTTCGACAGGTGCAGGCCTTCGAGCACCAGCTCGACGGCCGAGGCCAGCACTGCGGGCGCTGCGCCTTCGTCCGACTGCGGATCGGCTGCGGCGGCTACCAGCGACTCAGCGGCGACGGCCAGCGCCTGATTGCCGGCGAGCAGCTCCATGTAGGCCTCTGAGCCCAGGTCGTCGCCGGTGTGCACCACCTTGCCCTCGCCGAAGCTGGCAACCACATCGCTCAGCTCGTCGGGCGAGAAGCGATTCTTGAACACTTCGAGCACGGCCGCCTTGAGCATGGTCTCCACGATCTTGCCGTCGCGCCCCTCCTCCATCGACTCGATCTCGATCTTGCCGGCGGTAGAGCTCATGAGCGATTCCAGATCGCTGACGCGGGGCACCACGTACCGCTCGCCGCGCTGCAGCGCCCGGCGGGTGGCGTTGGCCGCGAGCGTCTCGGTGTTGGTGACGGTCATGCGCACCGACACGCCCGAGCGCTGGTTGACCTGGCTGCTGGCACGGGCCACATGGCTGAAGGTGGCCACGATCTCGGCCATGAAGTCGGGCAGCGTCACGATGACACCCCCTGGCACGCCTTCGCCCATCCCCACATCGATCCCCTGCAGGTCGAGCGGGCGGGCCTCCGCCGACGCGATGTCCATCTCGGTGTCGACATCGAGCGGGTAGTGGGTGCGGATCTGCGCGCCGAAACGGTCTTTCAGCGGCGTGATGATGCGGCCCCGGTTGGTGTAGTCCTCTGGGTTGGCGGTGGCCACCAGCAGCACGTCGAGCGGCAGGCGGATCTTGTAGCCGCGGATCTGCACGTCGCGTTCCTCGAGCACGTTCAGCAGGCCCACCTGGATCCGCTCGGCGAGGTCGGGCAGCTCGTTGATGGCGAAGATGCCGCGGTTGGTGCGCGGCACCAAGCCGTAGTGCAGCGTCAGCTCGTCGGACAGGTACCGGCCCTCGGCCACCTTGATCGGGTCGACCTCGCCGATGAGGTCGGCAATGGACGTGTCGGGCGTGGCCAGCTTCTCGCCGTAGCGAATGCTGCGATGCGCCCAGGCGATCGGAGTGTCGTCGCCGTGCTCGGCAACCAGATCGAGCGCATGCCGCGACACCGGGTTGTACGGGTCGTCGAAGATCTCGGAGCCCTCGATGTAGGGCATCCACTCGTCGAGCAGGTTCACCAGCGAGCGGATCATGCGGGTCTTGGCCTGGCCCCGCTCGCCCAGGAACACCACGTCGTGGCCGGCCAGCATGGCGTTCTCGAGCTGGGGCAGCACAGTGTTCTCGTAGCCCAGCACTCCTTCGAACAGCGGCTCGGACGCGGCGATGGCCTTCGCAGCATTCGCACGCATCTCCTCTTTGACCGGCCGGGAGACCCAGCCGATCTTGCGCAGTTCGCCGAGCGTGGTGGGTTGCGTCATGGCGGGCAACCTAGTGGCTGGTGGCTTCAGACGGCGTTGGCGCAGGTTGGTTGCACCCGGCCGCTGGCCGTGCATAGTGTGGCCGGTGGAGGCAAGGGGACTCGAACCCCTCGGGAGTGGGTTTACAGGCCTTCCCGGCCACCCGGCTGCCCCCATGGAACGAAGCCCACACAGCTCCGCTCCTCGAAGACCCCCGCTCGGCTCGCTGGGCGGGGGTCTTGCGTGACATCAGGCGACGTCGACCCCCGGCCGCTGGTGGTTGGACGCTGGCCTCGCTGACGAAAGCGCCGTGCTCTACCGGCGGCGATTCGAGCTTCCGGCGGAGCTGGCGGCTGGGCTCGGCAGCCCCGACGGCAACGCGGTCGGTGATGCGCGCTGGTGGTTCGTTGCGAGCGGGCTGTGCGAACTGGGCCACCTGTGGCTCGACGGCACCTACCTGGGTGACCTGCGCGGGCGCCACGCAGAGCACGCCTTCGAGGTGAGCCATCTGCTGCGCGCCGGCCCCGAGCACCTGGCGGCGGTCGAGGCCTCACACGGGGCCGTCCGGGTGCCCCAGAGCGAGGACGCGCAGGCGCAGATTGAGCGGACCGGGCCCGCGCGCATCCAACGCGTCCGCGCGCTGGTCATCGAGGCCAGCCCCGATCGGGCCGTGCTGCGCATCGCCGCCACTGTCGACAGCGCCGGCACGCATCGCAGCGAGATCACCACGACGGTGCTGCCCGCTGGTCACCCCGACGCCGGTTGGTCCCAAGACGCCACCCGTCAAGTCGCATCGGTGGGCGACGGCCTGGCCCTGTCCGAGCCGGTGCTGGCGCGAGGCCGCAAGGGCTGGCAGTGAACGGCGAGCCGCACCGTGACGGGCTCGACGCCCTGCGCGTCATCGAGCACGAGCTGAGCCATCCCGGCTTCTACGAATCAGCGAACACCGACGGCCGGCTGCTGTGCCAGCAGGTCACGCTCGATCCCAGCGTGTTCACCGGCGCAGAGCGCGGCCTGCGCGCGCTCGCCGCGCAAGCCGCCGCAGCCGCAGCCGATCACGCCGGCCACCACCCCAGCGTCGCCGCCTGGCAGCAGGTGCCTCCCCTGGGACGGAGACAGTGGCCACGCGCGATGGGCCGGTGGGCATACCGCACCATGGCAAGCGCCATGCATGCGGCCGATCCCACGCGCCCGGTGCTGCCTCCAGACCGTCGCTGAGGATCTGAACCCGCGAAACCTGGACCCCTTCGGGTGAGCGCCGGCGTAGCGAAGCGAAGCCTCGGCGCTCGCGAGGAATCTGCAAGTACCGTACGGCCCTGGCGCGGACGGCCCCAGTGGCAGACCGCGCCTGTCGCCGCACCACGCCACGCACGGGAGGAACACATGGCGCCGACTGCCACGCAGGCCGCCGGGTCTGCACCGGTGTTCAAGACCAAGCGCCCGCTGCCGTTCCCGCTGAACATCTACCAGTCAGCGATCGGCCGCAAGTGGGTCATGGCGTGGACAGGCATCGGGCTGCTGGGCTTCGTGATCGTTCACATGATCGGCAACCTGCACCTCTACGAGGGTCCCTCTCGGATGTACGAGTACGCCGAGACGCTGCGCGACCTCGGCGGCGGGCTGCTGCCCCGCACGCTGCTCCTGTGGATCATGCGGGTGGGGCTGCTGGCCATGTTCGTGGTGCACCTGCATTCGGCCTACACGCTGAAAGAGCGCAGCCGGCTGGCCTCCGAGCGGGCGGGCTTCGTGGGCGGCGCCAAGAAGTACGCATCCAAGCGCGACTACATCGCCGCCAACTACGCCTCGCGCACCATGCGCTGGACAGGTCCCATCGTGGGCCTGTACGTGCTGTTCCATCTGGCCGATCTGACATGGGGCTGGTGGCTGGGCGACGCGTATGTGCGGGGCGATCCGTACCACAACGTGGTGGAGTCGCTGTCGAGCATCCCCGTGGCGATCCTGTACGTGGTGGCCAACGTGGCGCTGGCCGTCCACATCTTCCACGGCACCTGGAGCATGTTCCAGAGCCTCGGTGTGAACAACCCGCGCTACAACGGCCTGCGCCGCAACCTGGCCACCGTGCTGGCCGGCGTGGTGCTGGTGGGCAACCTGTCGTTCCCGGTGCTGGTGCAGGCCGGCCTGGTCGACGAGGACAATCGGCAGTGCCCGGTCAACGACACCACCGGCCTGGAGTGTCTCGAGAAAGAAGCAGGGGCGCACTGACATGGCTGAATCACACAGCGGTGGGAATGGCGCAGTGAACGGCATGCTCGACTCCCGCGTGCCCGACGGGCCGATGGCCGACAAGTGGACCGACCACAAGTTCTCCATGAAGCTCGTCAACCCGAACAACAAGCGCCGCTTCGAGATCATCGTGGTGGGCACCGGCCTGGCGGGCGCCTCCGCGGCGGCATCGCTGTCGGAGCTGGGCTACCGGGTGAAGGTGTTCACGTTCCACGACTCGCCCCGCAGGGCGCACTCGATCGCTGCCCAAGGCGGCATCAACGCGGCGAAGAACTACACCAACGACGGCGACTCGGTGCACCGGCTGTTCTATGACACCGTCAAGGGCGGCGACTACCGCAGCCGTGAGGCCAACGTGCACCGCCTGGCCGAGGTGTCGCTGAACATCATCGACCAGTGCGCTGCCCAGGGCGTGCCGTTTGCACGCGAGTACGGCGGCCTGCTCGACAACCGATCGTTCGGCGGCGCGCAGGTCAGCCGCACGTTCTACGCCCGCGGCCAGACCGGCCAGCAGCTCCTGCTGGGCGCCTACCAGGCGCTCGCCAAGCAGGTGGCGGCGGGCAGCGTCGAGCTCTACACGCGCACCGAGATGCTCGACCTCGTCACCAAGGACGGGCGGGCCTGCGGCATCGTCACCCGTGACCTCATCTCGGGCGAGATCGCCGCTCACACCGGTCACGCCGTGGTGCTGGCCACCGGCGGGTACGGCAACGTCTATTACCTGTCCACCAACGCCATGGCGTGCAATGTCACCGCCGCGTGGCGGGCGCACCGGCGGGGCGCCTACTTCGCCAACGCCTGCTACACGCAGATCCATCCCACCTGCATCCCCGCCAGCGACGAGTTCCAGTCGAAGCTGACGCTGATGTCGGAATCGCTGCGCAACGACGGCCGCATCTGGGTGCCCGAACAGCTCGACGACGCCCGCTCGCCGGACCTGATTCCGGAGTCGGAGCGCGACTACTACCTCGAGCGCAAGTACCCGGCCTTCGGGAACCTGGTGCCGCGCGACGTGGCCAGCCGCAACGCCAAAACCGTGGTGGACCAGGGCAAGGGCGTAGGGCCGCTGCGCAACGGCGTGTACCTCGATTTCTCCGAGGTGATCGAGCGCGACGGCCATCCCGCCGTGGCGGCGAAGTACGGGAACCTCTTCGACATGTACGAGCGCATCACGGGAGAGAACCCCTATGCAGTGCCGATGCGCATCTACCCGGCCATCCACTACACGATGGGCGGGCTGTGGGTCGACTACCACCTGATGACCACGGTGCCCGGCTGCTACTCCATCGGCGAGGCCAACTTCTCCGACCACGGGGCCAACCGGCTGGGCGCCTCGGCGCTCATGCAGGGCTTGGCCGACGGCTACTTCGTGCTGCCGTACACGATCGGCGACGACCTGGCGGCCCGCCTGGGCGAGCCGGTGGTGCCGCTCAGCGACCCGGTGTTCGCCCAGGCAGTGTCGGAGGTGAACGACGCCACGCAGCGGTTCCTGTCGATCGGCGGCACCCGCTCGGTGGACTGGTTCCACCGGGAGCTGGGCAAGATCGTGTGGGACTACATCGGCATGGAGCGCACCTCCGCCGGCCTCGAGAAGGCCCTGTCGGAGATCCCGGCGCTGGAGGCCGAGTTCTGGGCCGATCTGCGGGTGCCGGGCTCGGGGGCCAACCTGAACTCGAGCCTGGAGAAGGCCGGGCGGGTGGCCGACTTCTTCGAGCTGGCCAAGCTGATGGCCCGCGACGCGCTCGTGCGCGAGGAGAGCTGCGGCGGCCACTTCCGGGCCGAGCACCAGACGCCCGAGGGAGAGGCGCAGCGCGACGACGAGAACTTCGCCCACGTCGCCGCTTGGGAATGGCACGACACCGGCACGGTGCAGACCCGTCACGTCGAGGAGCTGGAGTTCACCGAAGTGGCACTGACACAGCGGAGCTACAAGTGAGCGGGACGAACGGCCAGGCCAGCCACGGCGGCACCTTGAGCCTCACGCTGCGCATCTGGCGCCAGGACGGACCCGATGCGCCGGGACGGTTCCACACCTTCGACGCTCCGAACATCAGCGAGGACATGTCGTTCCTGGAGCTGCTCGACATCATCAACGAGCGGCTCATCGAGGGCGGCGACGTCCCGATCGAGTTCGACCATGACTGCCGCGAGGGCATCTGCGGCATGTGCAGCCTCATGATCAACGGTCGGGCGCACGGGCACGAACTGGCCACAACTACCTGCCAGCTGCATATGCGCAAGTTCACCGACGGCGACGTCATCACGGTGGAGCCGTTCCGGGCGAAGGCTTTCCCGGTGGTGCGCGACCTGGTGGTTGACCGCAGCTCGTTCGATCGCATCATCGAGGCCGGCGGCTACATCTCGGTCAACACCGGCGCGGTCGGCGACGCCAACCAGACGCCGGTGCCGAAGGAAGCCGCCGACACCTCGATGGACGCAGCTGCGTGCATCGGCTGCGGGGCGTGCGTGGCGGCCTGCCCCAATTCGGCGGCGCAGCTGTTCACCTCGGCGAAGCTGGCGCATCTCAACCTGATCCCCCAGGGCCAGCCCCAGCGCTGGGAGCGCACCGAGGCCATGGTGGAGACGATGGAGCAGTTCTTCGGCTCGTGCACCAATCACGGGGAGTGCACTGAAGCCTGCCCGAAGGAGATCAGCCTCGACTTCATCGCGTTCATGAACCGCGACTACGTCAAGGCCAAGATCAAGAATCGCAAGCTGACCGGCCAGGGCTGAGCCGGTCAGGCACCGCTCGCAGGCGTGGCTAACGTGCCGCGTTCGTGGAGACTTCGTCCGTGACGCGCCAAGGCCTGCCCCGCTCGAGAATCGTCAAGGCGGCAGTGGCGCTGGTCGCGGCGCTGGCGCTTGCTCTGCCTGCCGTGCCGGCTGCGGCGCAGCGTGCATCGAACCTGGTGCGCAGCGGGCCGAATCTGACGCTGGTGGTGGCGAGCTGTCCCGGCCCCGCCGACAACGCGGTCGCCGAGGCGCTCGCGGCCCACGCCCGCAACGCGGCAAAGGTGTGCGTCGATCCGAGCGGCCTGTCTCCGGACACCGCCGCGCTGATCGCCGACTTCGCACCCGACCGCGTGATCGTGGTGGGCGGCGAGGTTGTGGTGCCGCCTGCAGTGATGGCCGAGCTGACGGAAGCCGTGCGAGCGGCGTACCGCTGGGCAATCGTCGAGCGCCTCGACGGCGCCACCCGGATCGACACCGCCGCACTGGCGGCGCGCGTGTCGCTGGAACACCCCGACGTGGCTGGCCCCAACGCGGTCACCCTCATCGTGGCCAACGGCTGGAACGGCAGCGAGGTCCGCACAGCGGCCGACGTTGCCGAGCAGATTGCCGATGCTGCCGTTGCCTACATCTCGCCTCGCACGATTGCGGACGGTCTGCCCGCCGCCACGGCTGCACTGATCGCCGACTACCGGCCTGCCCGGGTCGTCGTGGTGGGCCTGCCAGACGAGGCGGGGTCGGTCACCGAGGCGGCAATCGAAGCAACGCTCGACGCACACGAGCTGACCGTGGACATTGAGCGAGTCGCCGAAGCCGGCGAACCTCGCTTCTTCACTCCCGAGGCGTCGCCGACGGTCGAGCGGACCCGCGAGATCTTCACGTCCATCGTCGAGGGCACGCACCGGCCCGGAGCGGTGACCGACGAGCAAGCACCGGTCCTGGCGGCGAGCTCGGCGCGCGGCCGCCTGGGCTCGGGGCGCGGACACCGGCTCTGGACGGTTCGCGCTGACGGCTCGGGGCGCCAGCTGCACTCGACAGAACACCGGGGCTGGGCGTGGAACCCGAGCAGCGGCCAGTTGAGCTGGACCGGCCTCGACGGACGGCTGCGAGTCTCCGGGCTCGCCGGCGACGACAGCGTCCTGTTCGAACCGGGTCAGTACCCGGTCTGGTCGCCCGATGGCAGCCACGTCGTCACCTTCAGCTTCGCTGGACCCTCCGCATTCGGTGCCCGCAACCGCACGACGGCGCACATTGCCACCGCGGCCGGGCGAGGTCTCCGGCGAATCGGCCTGGTCGACTACCGCACGTTCCTCTATGCAGACTTGCCCCTGTCGGCATGGTCTCCCGACGGGAAGCACTTCGCCTACGTCGAGCTGGTCGCCGAGGGCGACACCGGCGACACGACTCCGGTCGCCCGCATCTGGTCGACCGATGCATCGGCGCCGGCCGTCACCCTGGGCCCCGACGTGACCTTCCTGGGTTGGTCGCCCGATGGCAGCCATTTCGCCTACGGCACCCCGAGCGACTGCGACGGCAACGGGCGAGACGAGAGCCAGATGCTATGGATCGGGACGACCGACGGCAGCGACGCCCGCGACCTGGGCTTCATCCAGCGCATCCAGTGGCGCCTGCTGTACATGTGGTCGCCCGACGGCGCCCATGTCGCCTACGAGTCGCTCGACCCGGCCGACTGCTCGCAGCACCTGAAGGTGACCACGGTCGGCGGCGAGGCCACTGCGCTCGCGCCGATTGCCGAGGGCCGGCTGCTCGGCTGGTCGCCCAACGGCACCCACTTGGGCTACGGGATCACCGTGGGCACGCCGGGCAAGGGTGTGCCGCTGCGTGAGCATGCGTGGGTGGTGCGGCTCGACGGCAGCGATCGGCGCGAGCTCGGCGAGGCCAGGCCCACCGTGTTCGGGTCGGTGCTGTGGTCGGCCGACGGCGAACACCTGGCGTACACCGAGACGCTGCGTGACCCCAACGGGAACGTCATCGGCGGCCGGCCGGTCGTACAGCGGGCTGACGGCATCGGCGGGCCGGCGGTCCTCGCCGAGCGGGGGAACGTGGTGGCCTGGTCGCCGGTCGACCAGCGTCTCGCGTACGTCTCGCACCTCGACGAGTACGGCGACGACGCAATCGACCGGCGTGCGCTGCGCGTTCACACCGCCGGTTCGGC
This sequence comes from Candidatus Poriferisodalis multihospitum, assembly GCF_028283155.1. Taxonomy (NCBI): domain Bacteria; kingdom Bacillati; phylum Actinomycetota; class Acidimicrobiia; order Acidimicrobiales; family Candidatus Poriferisodalaceae; genus Candidatus Poriferisodalis; species Candidatus Poriferisodalis multihospitum. Next base: position 26,929 of record NZ_JAPYOK010000046.1, read on the forward strand.
GGATGCCGACGTGACCCTCGTGTACGAGCTCTCAGACATCACGCTGGGCGGTCGGTGGTCGCCCGACGGCGACTACATCGGGTACGTGTCGGGTCCCACCGAGCTCCTCCTGGACTGGTTCATCAACCGCCGGCGCGGCTCGGATGCGTGGGTCGTGGCCACGAGCGAGCCGCGCTGGACGCATCGCGTGGTCACCGACATCACCTGGGGCGAATGGCAGCCCCGCTGAGCATCGGCCGCAGCCCAGTCGCTCGGCAACCCAGCGATAGCATTCCGCCCCGATGAAGATGTTTCATGCATATGCGAGTCCGCACGCACTGCCGGGTCGGCGGCGCGGGAGGCGGGCGCGAGCTGTCGCTGCAGCAGTGGTGCTCGCAGCCCTGCTGGGCTCCGTGCTGCTGGCGACGCCCGCAGCGGCGCACGAGTCACCAGCGAATCTGGTGCGTCATGGACCCAACCTGACGCTGGTGCTGGCGAACTGCGAACGCTCGGCCGACACGGCAACAGCCGCGGAGCTGGCTCGCCATTCCCGCAACGCGGCCGTCGCGTGTGTGGGCGCCGACGGGGTGCCCGCCGAGCTCACGGCGCTCATCGCAGAGTTCGAACCTGACCGCGTGATGGTTATCGGCGGCCCGGCGGCGGTGCCGCCGGCGGTCATGGATGAGTTGACCGCAGCAGTGCGTTCGGCTTACCGCTGGGCCGTGATTCAGCAGCTTGACGGCACCACTCGTACCGAGACTTCTGCTGCAGCCGCCCGCATCGTGCTGGACACGCCTGAGCGCGTGGGCCCCGACACCATGGTGCTGATCGTGGCCGACGGCTGGAACGACGCTGACATCAATACTGCGAGGGAGTTCGCCGCAGGTTTCGAAGATGTCGCGATCACCTACTTCTCGCCCGGCACCATCGCCGACGGGCTGTCCGAGGCCACGGCGTCGCTGATCGCCGACTACCGGCCGGCGCGGATCATCTTCGCCGGGCTCGCCGACGAGCACGGCCTGGCCGCGGAGGCGGCGGTCGAAGCGGTGCTGGAAGCGATCGAGTCCGACGTCTCGGTGGAGCGGGTTGCGCTTGCAACCGACACGCCGTCCCCCGCCGTGGAGGTGGCAACGCTCACCGGCAACGCACGCACAACGTTCGAGGCCATCAGCAGGGGTGAGCGAATTCGACCCGCTGTCGCCGACGAACACGAGCGTCCGCCATTCCTGGCGCTCACCCAGGCATCGGGCATCCGGGGCATCGGCTCCACGCTGTTCACGGTTCGGGCCGACGGCAGCGAACGCATCCTCCGCAGCGTCGACCACAACGGCTGGGAATGGCACGACGGCGACGGACGGCTGACATGGGCCGACGATGAGAAGCAGGTGCTGGTGGCAGCGCCCGATGGCGAGGCTGAGCTGGCAGTGCCCGAGGGCACGTGGCCCTGGCGGTCGCCCGACGGCGAGCACCTCCTCGTCTGGAACAACGCCGACACCAACGACAACGACCGACTCGATTCCTTCGAGGCCCTGCTGTTCGACGCCGACGGCACTCCGCAGCGCAGCTTGGGCCAGATGGATGTGCGCACCTGGTACTACGGCGACATCCGCGACTTCATCTGGTCGCGTGACAGCACCTACATGGCCTACGTCACCGACCACACCGATCCCGAGACGGGCGAGGACGTCAACGAACTGCGCATCGAACCGACCGACGGCAGCACCCCGCCGGTCACACTCGCCGACGATGCCGTCATCCTGCGCTGGTCGCCGGACAGCAGGCACCTTCTCTACGCCACCCCGCACGAATGCGAGGCCGACCCGACCCATGAGGGCTGGAGCTTGTGGATCGCGTCTGCCGACGGCAGCGAGACACGCGAGATCGGCCCGGTCCATTACCACGCCTGGAGCCTGGTCATCGTCAACCCGTGGTCGCCTGATGGGAAGCACTTCGCGTACGAAGCCATCGATTCAGACGACTGCTCGGCGGAGTTGCGCATCGAGTCGGTGGACGGCGACGCCGAACCGGTGCGCATCGCTGAGAAGGTGGAGTTCCTGGGGTGGTCGCCCGACAGTGCCTACCTCGAGTACGGGGAAGCAACCGACCGCCCCGTGACCGACTACATCCTGCCCGAGCTGTCGTGGGTGGCCCATCGCGACGGGAGTTCGAAGCGGTTCATCGGCGAGGTTTCCCCGTCCGTCTATGGCTGGATCTTCTGGTCGGAGGACGGCACGTACATCTCATACAGCGAGATAGTGCGCGATGACGACGGCAACATCACAGGTTTGGTCGCCCGCGCAGAGCGAGCTGATGGCACGGGCGAGGTGACCACGCTTGCGGAATCTGGCAATTCGCTGTCGTGGTCCGATGACGACCGAGTCGCGTATGTCGCGCAGCATGATGACGACGGCGACGGTGTGCCCGAGCGGGAGGCGCTCTACCTTCACACACCGGGCTCGCCCGATGATGACGTGGAGCTCGTGCACACGCTGCCTGCACCGACACGGGTCGCGATCTGGTCGCCCGATGACAGCCATCTCATCTACGGATCGGGCTCTATCGAGTCGCTCATCGGCTGGATCCGCGATCGCGGGCGCGGTGTGAGCGTGTGGGGCATCGAGACCGGTCAACCCCGGTGGATGCATCGCCTCATCACCGACGTCACTTGGGGCGACTGGCAGCCAGCGGGCGACACCGAGTAAGCCCGCCGTATGGGCCCGCTGCGGCGGGGGCAGGAGATTCTGCGACCAGCGATCCAGCAGGTCGCAACGTCGCAGAATCTCCTGCCCCCGCCACTGCTACCTCGTAGTGTTTCTCCGGCAACGCTGCTACGGAATGGTTGTCTGCTGTAGGCGGAACACTGTGCCGGCGGCGCTGAGGGCGTAGAGCTCGCCAGCGGCGTCCTCGCCGAAGGACACGAGCGTGTTGCGCGGCACTGACACGCCGAGGTCGATGCGTTCGGCGGTGCCGTCGGCGCCGCGGACGAGGCCCCACAGGTCTCCTGTGCAGTAGTCGCCGAACACGTACGTGCCTTGCAGCGCCGGAATGGCACTGCCCCGGTAGACGTAGCCGCCTGTCACTGAACAGCCGTCGTCGTGGGTGTAGGTGTAGACGGGGAAGACGAGATCGGTGGGCGCCTCGCCGCGCGAGAACCGCTCGTTGCCCTCGAACAGCGGCCAGCCCAGGTTGGCGCCCGGCGACCAGCCATCGGCAGCGGGCAGCACGTGAATCTCCTCGATGCGGTTCTGGCCCACATCGGCGATCCAGAGGTCGCCGGTGAGCCGGTCGAACGAGAACCGCCACGGGTTGCGGGCGCCGTACGCCCACACTTCGGGTGCGTCGCCGGAGGGGAACGGGTTGCCCGCGGGAATTCCGTAGCCCTGCCCCGAGGCGGGGTTCGGGTCGATGCGAGCGATGGTGGCCAGCAGCGTGGAGTGGTCCTGGCCCTGGCCGAAGACGTCGTCCGCGCCGCCGCCGTCGCCGAATCCGATCCACAGGTTGCCGTCGGGCCCGAAGGTGAGGTCGCCGCCGTTGTGGTTGCACGCCGGCTGATCGAGCGCCAGCAGCACGCGGCGCCGGTCGGTCTGGGGCGTCTCGCCGTCCATCGGCATCACGGCGACGCGGCTGTTGCGGGCCGTGTCGGTGTAGCTGAGGTAGAGCTGGTCGCCGTCGGGCGAGAAGGTGATTCCGAGCAGCCCGTTCTCGCACCCTTGGCTGACTCTCGAACCGATGTCGGCAACGAGCTGCGGAGCGGCCCCGGCGTCGGCCGCACCCTCGGCGTCTCGGCCGTCGGCGGGGTCCAGCAGCCACACCTGACCGGTCAGCGTGGCCACATACCGCTGGCCCGTCCCGGGCCGGGCTGCGAGCGCAATCGGCACCGGCACGTCCGCGACGGGCGCGAGCGCGAACCTGGTCTCGGTGAGCAACGGGGCGGCGACGGGCGGGGCGATCGTCGGCGGTGTCGACGACGCCGGTGCGGTGACCGCTGTGTCCGAGGCACCGGCGGTGCCAATCGCTTCAGCGGAATCGGCGGGAACGGCAGGACTCGCCGTCGCCGAGGCTCCGCCCTTCGTGCCGGCCGGCGGGATGGTCTGCAGAGCTGGGGGTGCAGTCACCGCAGGCGCCGCTGGGGCAAACGCGGGGTCCACCGTCTCCACGAACGTCCGCCCGGCACCATCGCCAGAGGTCGTAGCGCACGCACCAGCCAGGAGCGCGACCGCAATCAGCGCTGCTGTCGCTCGTGCCGGCCTCACGGTGGCCGACCGTACCCACAGCGCTGGTGCAGAATCACGCAGGACGAACAGCGGAGGTGGCCAGATGGGCGCGCAGGGCGGCGATGTGAGCTGGGGCGGCTTCGCTGCCGCGTGCCCCGAGCTGGCCCACAGGGTGCAGCAGCGATTCGGGAGCCACCTGCATGCGGTGATGGCCACGCTGCGTCGAGACGGCTCACCACGGATGTCCGGCATGGAAGCCCCCATACGCGACGGCCACCTCTGGCTGGGAATGGACCGTAACTCGACCAAGGCCGCCGACTTGCGGCGCGATCCCCGGTTCGGGCTGCACTCAGCGCCCGAGAGCGGGGAACTGAAAGCAGGCGATGCCCGCATCGAGGGCACGGCGGTGCCCGCCGACGACGCCCAGCTCGACACATTCCTGCGTGGGCATCATCACGAGATCGACGACGCGACCCCGATGGCACTGTTCACGGCCAGGATCGCCCGGGCCGTGCTGGTGCGCGTCGACGGCCAGCATCTCGTCGTGGAGACGTGGACGCCAGCTGGCGGCCTGACCGAACGCAGGATCAGCTAAGGCTCGCATTCGCTCAGCCGGAGCCAGCGCCGCGTCCCGTCGGGCCTGCAGAACTCTCGCCCGGCGTTACTGCCTAGAGTTCACCCCAGGAGGCTGACATGGGCGATTGGTGGCAGGCGCTCACAGGCGATCTGCAGATCTTCTATGCGATCGGCTTCATCGCGAGTTTCCTTCTCCTCGGGCAGCTGGTGCTGCTCGCGTTCGGGGTAGGCACCGACTTCGACGTCGCCGAGGATGATTCGACTGGCGGGTTCCTGTCCATCCGCTCGCTGGTCGCCTTTGCATTCGCATTCGGTTGGACCGGCGTGCTGATGAAACAAGGCGGCAGTTCGACGGTGGTGGCGGTGGTGGTTGCGCTCGCCGTCGCGTTCGCCGTCTTTCTGGGCGTCGGCTTCTTGTGGCGCTCATTCTCGAAGCTCGGCGAGAGCGGCTCGGTCGACTACCAATCCGCGGTCGGCAAGCACGGCACCGTCTATCTGACGATCTTGGCGAACCGTGCAGGGCCGGGCAAGGTCGAGGTACTTGTTCAAGGACGCATGCGGGTGATCGACGCCTACACCGAAGCAGACGACGATCTCGCGGCACAAACCCGGGTCGAAGTGATCGACGTCATCGACCCGGCGACCGTGCTGGTAGCGCCTCGTTAGCCTGCGCGACTGCAACAACTGCAATTGCAGGATCGCTCACGCGGTCGTCACGGCAAACGACTGAGAGGTAGTCATGGCCGTCATCGCACTCGCAGGTGGCCTGTTCGCCATCTTCCTGATTGCCCTGCTGTGGATTTCGTCCCGGTACAAGCGCTGCCCGTCGGACCGGGTGCTGGTCGTCTATGGACGCATCGGCGGAGAGGGTCAGTCTGCGCGGTGCCTGCATGGCGGCGGCAATCTGATTTGGCCCATCGTTCAGGGCTACGCCTACTTGGACCTGACGCCCATCCCGATCGAGATCAAGCTCCAAGGGGCGCTGTCGCAGCAGAACATTCGAGTCAACACGCCAGCGACGTTCACGGTCGGCATCTCCACCGAGCCAGGCGTCATGCAGAACGCCGCCGAACGTCTGCTCGGGCTCTCTCTCGTGGAGATCGAGAACTTGGCGCGCGACATCATCTTCGGCCAGATGCGTGTGGTGATCGCCACCATGCCGATCGAACAGATCAACGCCGACCGCGAGCAGCTCATCACCAACATCACCGAATCGCTCGAACTCGAGCTGCGCAAAGTTGGCCTGCGCCTCATCAACGTCAACATCCAGGACATCACCGATGAGTCCGGCTACATCGACGCCCTGGGCCGCGAAGCCGCAGCCCGTGCGATCAACGAAGCGAAGATCAAGGTGGCCGAGCAGGAGCGCGACGGTGACATCGGCGCGGCTGAGGCACAGCGCGAGCAGCGCATCCGCGTGGCGCAGGCCAACGCGACCGCAACCGAGGGCGAGAACGAATCGCACGTCGTGATTGCGCGCTCTGCCAGCGAGCGACGACAGCAGGAAGCCGAAGCCGAGCGCGCCGCCAACGCCGCCGAACGCGTCAGCCAGGCCCAGGCCGAGCAGGAATCGTTCGCCGCTGAGACGGAGGCCGAACGGGTCCGGGCCGAGCGTGACAAGGCCGCGCAAAAAGCGGACGTCGTGGTGCCGGCCCAGGTAGAGCGCGAGCGGGTGAGAACCCTGGCCGAAGCCGAGGCTGACCGCACCAGGCTCGTGAAGGCCGGCGAGGCCGACGGTCAGCGACTGCTCATGGAGGCCGAGGCGCTGGGCTTGCTGGCACTGCTCAGCCGGAGGGCCGAGGGCCTGGGTGCGCTGGTGGCAGCCAGCGGCGGCGCGGCGCAGGAGGCCGCTCTGCTGCTGATCGCCGAGCAGCTGCCGAACCTCGTGGCCGAGCAGGTGAAGGCGATCTCGAACCTGAAGATCGACAAGATCACGGTCTGGGATTCAGGCTCGAATGGCGATGGGCAAGCTGGCACTACTGCGAATTTCGTCTCGGGTCTCGTGGGCGCACTGCCGCCGCTGCATGAGGTCGCGAGTCAGGCAGGCATCAAGCTGCCGCAATTCCTCGGCGAACTCGACGATGACAAAGCACTGGACCGCCTGCGTGAGCTGGCCGAACAGCTTGGAGACCGCTCGGCGGACGCACGAATCAGCGAAGTTGACGTGGTCGGCGAAGACGAGGGCGAGAGCGGCGCTGGCGCCTAGGGCGCGGTGTCTGGTTCATCGGCAGGCGTGTCGCCGCCGTCGCTGTCAGCATCGGCAGATGAGAACTCCGGCATCCGGCGCTCGTGGAACTCGACGGGCGGCGTGCTGGACCGGCGGTTGCGCTTCATCCGCAGGTTGAGCGCTTCCACCAACACCGCGAAGCCCATCGCGAAGTAGATGTAGCCCTTGGGAATGTGGAAATCGGCGCCTTCGGCGACCAGCGACATGCCGATGAGCAACAAGAAGGCCAGCGCCAGCATCTTCACTGTCGGGTGCTTGCCGACGAATCGCATCACCGGGCCCGACGACCACAGCATCACGCCCACGGCGATGACGACCGCAGCGATCATCACGCCCACCCGGTCGGCCATGCCCACCGCAGTGATGACCGAGTCGAGGCTGAACACCAGGTCCAGCACGAGGATCTGGATGATCACCTTGGCGAATGATGTCGAGGCCTTGCCCTCATCGCCATGGTGATCGTCGCCTTCGAGCTTGTGATGGATCTCGAACGTCGACTTGCCCAGCAGGAACAGCCCGCCGCCCAGCAGGATCAGGTCGCGCCCGGATAGCTCGTGGCCGAACACCGAGAACAGCGGCGCCGTCAGCCGCACGATCCACGAGATGCCGAGCAGCAGGAGCACCCTCATGGCCATGGCCAGCGAGAGGCCTACAACGCGCGCGCGATCAGCGGGTGAGCGCTTGGCGCCGCCCGCGGTGTCTGATGGCGAGCCCTCAAGACGGCTCGCCAGAATCGAGATGAAGATCACGTTGTCGATGCCGAGCACGATCTCGAGCACCGTCAGCGTGACCAGAGAGATCCAGACCTCAGGATTCGCGACCCAGTCCACGGGCGCCGACGCTACTGCTGCGTCTGGGCAGCCCACCAGTCATCGAGACGGCGGCGCACCTCGGCGTCGCCGAGCTCGCCTTCCGTGCGGCGCAGCTCGAGCAGGAACTTCATCGCGCGGCCGACCTCAGGGCCGGGCTCCAGGCCCAGATGGGTCATCACCTCGTCGCCGTTCAGCTCGGGCCGCAGCTCCTTTTGGGCCTGCTCGCGGGCCAGCCGTGCGATGCGCACTTCGAAGCGGTCGAGCGCGTCGTGCAGGGCCTCGATCCGCTTCACATTGCGTGACGTGCAGTCGCTGCGGACCATGTCGTTCAGGTCGCCCAGCAGCGGGCCGGCGTCGCGGGCGTAACGGCGCACCGCGGCGTCGGTCCAGCCGGTGTCGTACCCCTTGAAGCGGCCCGACAGGTGCACGAGGCGGGCGACCTCGTCGGTGATGTCGGCGCCGTAGCCCATCTTGGGCATGCGCTTGCGGGTCAGCTTGGCGCCGACGGCCTCGTGATTGCGGAATGTCACGCCGCCGTGATCGAACGAGCGCGTCAACGGCTTGCCGATGTCGTGGAACAGAGCGCCGAGGCGCACCCGCAGGCGGGGCGGGCTCTGGGCCACCACGGCGATCGTGTGGGCGAGCACGTCCTTGTGCCGGTGGATCGGGTCCTGCTCCAGCGCCAGCGCCGGCAGCTCGGGGAGGTGCTCGTCGGCCCAACCGCTGTCGACCAGCTCCCACAGGCCCGGGCGCGGATCGTCGACCACGAGCACGCTGTTCAGCTCGTCGCAGGGCAGCACGGCGCCTGCGTCGAGCTCCAGCTCATCGACCGTCAGCTCGTCGGCAGCTGAGCCGTCGGCGTCAGCGCTCTCGTGCGCGCCCGGCGCGCTGTGCGGCGCGCGTTGCGAGGTGGCCATGCCTCCATGATGCAGCCCGGCGGGCGGCCGTCCAACCATGTTTCTTGGGGTTTTGCGCACCTTGCGTCGTGAGCTGCCCGCGGGTTCGCCGCGCGCCAAGGCGACCGGTCTATGTTCGACAAACGGGCAATTCGAGGGTCGGTTGATGCCAGATCTGACCCCGAGCGAGGCAGCCCGCCGATACACCCGCAAGGAGCAGCGCAGCGTGGCAGCGTCGTTCGTGCACCTGCACACCCACACCGAGTACTCCCTGCTCGACGGCGCGGCGCGCGTCAATGAGGTGGTCGCGGCGGCGGCAGCTGACGGCCAGCCGGCGCTGGGCATCACCGACCACGGCAACATGTACGGCGTCCTCGACTTCTACCGGGCCTGCAAGACGTACGGCATCAAGCCGATCATCGGCACCGAGGCCTACATGGCGCTCGAGAGCCGCCACGAACGCCCGAAGCGGAACCGGGCGAAGAATGCCAAGGTCGACGACACCGGCGACGACGGCAAGGGCAGCGGAAAGCTCTACTACCACCTGACCCTGCTGGCCCACAGCGACGCCGGCTACCGCAACCTGCTCAAGCTGGCCAGCCGGGCCTTCCTCGAGGGCTACTACTACAAGCCCCGGATGGACTGGGAGCTGTTCGCCGAACACTCTGAGGGGCTCACGGCCACCACCGGATGCCTCGCGAGCGTCGTGCAGCAGGCGTTGCTCAACGATGACTACGAAGAGGCCCGCCGCCGGGCCGGACGCCTGCAAGACATCTTCGGGCGCGACTCGCTGTACATAGAGCTGCAGGACCACGGCATCGGCGCCCAGCGAGACAACAACCCGCAGCTGCTGCAGCTCGCCCACGATCTCGGCGCCCCCCTGCTCGCCACCAACGACCTGCACTACACGCACCAGCACGATGCCCTCGCGCACGACGCGCTGCTGTGCGTGCAGACCGGGTCACTGCGCAGCGACCACGACCGCTTCAAGTTCCACGGCGACCATCACTATCTCAAGTCGGCCAAGGAGATGCGCGAGCTGTTCAGCGAGTTCCCCGAGGCGTGCGACAACACGCTGGCGATCGCGGATCGGGCCGAGACCAACATCGAATTCGGGCAGGTGCTGCTGCCGCACTTCGAGGTGCCAGCTCCTCACGCCGATGCCGACGCCTACCTGGAGCACCTGGCGTTCGAGGGGGCGAAGCGGCGCTGGGGCTCGAACGTGTCCGAAGACACTGCCGCGCGCATCGCCTATGAGCTGCGGGTCATCTCCGACATGGGCTTCAGCAGCTATTTCCTGATCACCTGGGACCTCATCCGTCATGCCCGCGAGAACAACATCCGGGTGGGGCCGGGCCGGGGCTCAGCGGCCGGGTGCGTGGTGGCCTACTGCCTGGGCATCACCGACCTCGATCCCATCAAGTACGGCCTGCTGTTCGAACGGTTCTTGAACCCGGCTCGCATCTCGATGCCCGACATCGACATCGACTTCGACGACCGCTACCGCGACGAGATGATCCGCTACGCGGCCCAGAAGTACGGCCACGACCACGTCGCGCAGATCATCACCTTCTCCACCATCAAGGCACGAGCGGCGGTGCGCGACGCGGCCCGTGTGCTGGGCAAGCCGTATTCGCTCGGCGACCGCATCTCCAAGGCCATGCCGCCGCTGATCATGGGGCGCGACACCCCGCTGGGCGCCTGCCTCGAACCCGACGACAAGCACGCCGACGGGTATGCAGCCGCTGCCGAACTGCGCACCATGTACTCCACCGACGAAGAGGTGCGCGAGGTGGTGGACGTGGCCCGCGGGCTCGAGGGCCTCATCCGGCAGGACTCGGTGCACGCCGCCGCGGTGGTGATCAGCCCCGAGCCGCTCACCGAGTACCTGCCCATCCAGCGCAAGCCCGAGTCGGGCACCGACCCCGAAGAGGCCCCGATCGTCACCCAGTTCGACATGGGCGGCGTGGAAGACCTGGGCCTGCTGAAGATGGACTTCCTGGGGCTGCGGACGCTGTCGATCATCGACGATGCAGTGGGGCTCGTCGAGCGCAGCAGCGGCACGCAGCTCGACATCGACGCGGTGCCGCTGGACGACGCCGCCACGTTCCAGTTGCTGTGCGCCGGCGACACGATGGGCGTGTTCCAGCTGGAGTCGACACCGGTGCGGTCGCTGCTCCAGTCGATGCGCCCCACCCGGTTCGAGGACATCTGCGCGCTGGTGGCGCTCTACCGGCCCGGGCCGATGGCCGCCGACATGCACAACAGCTATGCCCACCGCAAGAACGGCCGCCAGCCCGCGACGCCGCCGCACCCCGATCTCGCCGAGCTGCTCGACGAGACCTACGGGCTGATGATCTACCAGGAGTCGATGATGCGGGTGGCCCAGGAGATCGCCGGCTACTCCATGGCCGAGGCCGACGATCTGCGCAAGGCGTGCGGCAAGAAGAACCGCGAACAGATCGCCGAGCACCGCACCAAGTTCGTGGAAGGCAGCGTGGCGAAGGGCTACACGGAGGACCTGGGCAAGCAGCTGTTCGACATCATCGAGCCGTTCGCGGACTACGCATTCAACAAGAGCCACGCCTTCGCCTACGGGCTGATCGCCTACCAGACGGCCTACCTGAAGGCCAACCACCGCACCGAGTTCCTGGCGGCCGTGCTGACCGGCTCGAAGCGCAACATCGACAAGGCCGGCGTGTACCTGGCCGACTGCCGCCAGTCGGGGATCGACGTGCTGGTGCCCGACATCAACCGCTCCGAGCTCGACTTCACCGCCGACGGGCGGACGATTCCGTTCGGGCTGTCGGCGGTGCGCAACGTGGGCGAGAGGGTGGCCGTGCCGATCCTGGATGAGCGTGCGGCCAACGGTCCGTTCGCCGACTTCGAGGACTACTGCATGCGTGTGCCGCGTGAGGTGCTCAACAGGCGGTTGACCGAGTCGCTCATCAAGGCGGGCGCCTTCGAGACGTGCGGGCACAGCCGGGAGGGGCTGCTCCGCGTGTTCGAGCAGATCGTCGAGTCGGCGCTGCGACGGCGAGAAGAGGCTGCAGCCGGGGTGCAGTCGCTGTTCGGCGGCGGCAACGGCCAGGCCAGTGGCGGCGGCGACGCCGACGGGCCGGACTTCGACGAGCGCATCGAGGTGCCCGACATCGAGGCCTCCGAGCGCGACACGCTGGCGTGGGAGAAGGAGCTGCTCGGGCTGTACGTGTCAAACCATCCGCTGCGCGGCGGCGAGGCACAGCTGCGGCGCGCGACCGACTGCCAGATCAGCGGCCTGGGCGACCTGCCGCCCAACCCCGACGGCGGCCAGCAGTGGGTGACGCTGGGCGGCGTGGTGCAGAGCCTGCAGCGGCGCTACACGCGCGGCGGCGATCCGATGGCCCGGTTCATGCTCGAGGACCTGTCCGGCTCGATCGAGGTCACCCTGTTCCCCAAGGGCTTCGCTGCCGCCGGTGCCACGCTGGCCGAAGACGCCGTAGTGCTGGTGCGGGGCCGCCCCGACCGTCGCGGCGAGGGAGAGACGGCGTTCCTCGCCAACGAGGTGGAGGCGCTGGAGCTGCGCAAGGGGCCCGTGCCGGTGTCGCTGGATGTGGAGCGGGTGGACATCGACGACCACTGGCTGGAAGCGCTCGAGCAGATGCTGTCGGACTACCCCGGCGACGCGCCGGTGCATATACGGGTGGGCGACTCGGTGGTGCAGCTGCCGGAGTCGCGCTGGGTGGATGCCCGCACGCTCGCCGGACCGATGCGGGAGCTGTTGGGCGCGGATGCCGTGCGCACCTAGCCGGTGGCGTGGAGCGGTCTCGGTCAACGGGTGCACAAGCGTCAGGATTCCGCCGGCAATCCCTCAGCCATGACCGAGTCAGACCACTAGTCTTGCCCGTTGGTTGCGCGAGCAGCCGGTCCCCCGAGCCGCGGCATCGGCCGCTGAACAGCTTCTTCAGGAGAACGCATGAGCGACGCCGATACCCGCAAGGTCGACGGAAAGACGCTCGAGGACCCGCACAAGATGATGGTCCCGTTTGCGAAGTTCAAGAGCTTCGAGTTCGCCGACAAGCTCTGGGTGCTCGGCGGGCTGCTCTTCCTGATCATCCTGATCAACATCGTCTTCTCCGGCGGCACCGGGGGCTAGTCGCTGCGGTCCCTCACCCGCCCCATGACGTGCGCTCGATGCAGTTCGGCTTCCGCCACGTCGCAAATAACTCGCAATCGCAGGGCTGAGGCGAGGAAACTGTCTCTATGAGCGGTGACGGGGCCGACCCAGGCGACATCGGCGGCGGGCATGCCGCGGTCACGGTGGTGCTGCCCGACGGGCAGTCGCGTCAGCTGGCTGCGGGTGCGACCGGCGCCGATCTTGCTGCGTTGCTGGGGCGGCGGGCGGCCAAGGACGCGCTGATCGCCGTTGCCGACGGCGAGCAGCTGGACCTGAACCGGCCCCTGCCCGACGGCGCTTCGGTGTCGCTGGTGTTCCCGTCGTCGGACGAGGGGCTCGAGGTGCTGCGCCACTCCACCGCCCACGTGCTGGCCCAGGCGGTGCTGCGGCTGTACCCGGGTGCCACGTTCTCGATCGGGCCGCCGATCACCGACGGCTTCTACTACGACTTCGACCTGGGCCTCGACGACGGCGGGCGGCCGCGCACATTCTCCGACGAGGATCTCGACGCGATCGAGGCCGAGATGCGGGCCATCGTGGCGGCTCGCCAGCCGTTCATCCGCGCCGAGGTGGACCGGGCGGCTGCCGATGAGCTGTTCGCTGCGCACCCCTACAAGATCGAGATCCTCGACGGCGAGGCTGACGACCCTGCGTCGGGCCCCGAAGGCGGGGTGATCACCACCTACCGCAACACCGACGAGTTCGTGGACCTGTGCCGCGGCCCGCACGTGCCCGACACCGGGCGGCTGAGTCACTTCAAGCTGATGCGGGTGGCGGGCGCGTACTGGCGGGGCGACGAGAACCGTCAGATGCTCCAGCGCATCTACGGCACCGCGTGGGGCTCGAAGGCCGAACTGGCTGCGCACTTGGAGCGGCTGGAGGAGGCCGCCAAGCGCGACCACCGCCGGCTCGTGACTGATTTGGACTTGCTGAGCTTCCCTGCCGAGCTGGGCGGCGGGCTGGCCGTATGGCACCCCAAGGGTGCGGTGATCCGCAGGATCATGGAGGACTACAGCCGCGACCGCCACGAGACGGGCGGTTATGAGTTCGTCTACACGCCGCACCTGGCCAACGCCCAGCTTTTCGAGACCTCAGGGCACCTCGACTTCTACGCCGAGGGCATGTACCCGCCGATGGAGATGGACAACGGCGTCTATTACCCCAAGCCGATGAACTGCCCGATGCACTGCCTGATCTTCAATCAGCGCCAGCGCTCGTACCGGGAGCTGCCGCTGCGGCTGTTCGAGCTGGGCACCGTGTACCGCTACGAGCGCTCGGGCACCTTGCACGGGCTGATGCGGATCCGGGGGTTCACCCAGGACGACAGCCACCTGTACGTGGCGCCCGAGCAGCTGGGCGACGAGATCGAGCGCCTGCTGGACTTCGTGCTGTCGGTGCTCGAGGCGTTCGGCTTCGAGGACTTCGAGTTCAAGCTGTCCACCCAGGATCCCGAGAAGTACGTGGGCGACGACGAGGGCTGGCAGCGGGCGACTGCGGCGTTGCGGGCCGCCTTGGATCGGCGTGACCACGACTACACCGAGGCCGCAGGCGAGGCGGCCTTCTACGGACCGAAGATCGACATCGATGTGCTGGATGCGATCGGGCGCTCGTGGCAGCTGTCCACCATCCAGGTCGACTTCAACCTGCCCGAGCGGTTCAACCTGCGCTACACCGGCGCCGACGGCGAGGTGCACCGGCCGATCATGATCCACCGGGCGCTGTTCGGATCGATCGAGCGGTTCTTCGGGGTGCTGGTGGAGCACTATGCGGGCGCGTTCCCGCCGTGGCTGGCGCCGACCCAGGCGGTGGTGCTGGGCGTGCGGGCCGACCACGACTCGTTCGCCGAGTCGGTGGTGACCCAGCTCGGCGAGGCGGGCTTCCGGGCCGAGACCGTGCCGGCAGATGATCCTCTGGGCGCTCGGATCAGGCGGGCCAAGCTGGAGAGAGTGCCCTACGTGCTGGTGGTGGGCGACGACGACGTGGCGGCGGGCACCGTGGGCGTGAATCCCCGTGGCCAGCCGGTGCGCCGCGACGTGCCGCTGGCTGAGTTCATCGCACAACTGGCCGACGAGGTGAAGCGCAAGACCGCCGACGTCAGCGGCGCAAGCAGCACAGGTGCCGATGACGGCGCTGCGGCCGTCTCGGCAGGCGACTGAGGGTCGGGCGGACGTGAAGGCGCTGGTTTTCGAGCGCAAGGAGCTGCGGTTTGCCGCGGCGATGGCCGCGGGGAAGCTGAAGCCGGGCTCGGGAGCGGGCGTGGGCCCGTTGCGTCTGACCGAGATGGACCCGCCGGAACTGCCCGGCGACGGGTGGCAGTACGTACGGCCGGCGCTGTCGGGCATCTGCGGTTCCGACTTGGCGACGGTGGATGGGAAGGTGTCGCGCTACTTCGAGCCGCTGGTGTCATTCCCGTTCGTACCGGGCCACGAGGTGGTGGGTCACACCGACGACGGCACCCGGGTGGTGCTCGAGCCGGTGCTGGGCCACGAGGCGCACGGCTTCGCCCCGCCGTGGCCCGACGCCGCTCCTGCCGACGGCGACGACTACGGCCACCTGATCGGCGGCGAGATCGAGGCCGGTCTGCAGACTGGGTCGTGCGCCTCGACCGGCGGAGGCTGGTCGGAGATGTTCGCGGCGCACGAGTCCCAGCTGCATTCGCTGGGATCGCTGGGCCCCGAGGACCTGTCCGACCATGCCGCGGTGATGATCGAGCCGACCGCGGCGGGCGTGCATGCTGCGCTGCGGTCTGGCGTCACCGAGGGCGGTACGGCAGCGGTGATCGGCGCCGGCACGATGGGCCTGGTGGCGGTGGCTGCGCTGCGCCAGTGCACCGGTGTCGCGGCGATCGTGGTGGGCGCCCGCTACAGCCACCAGCGCCGCCTGGCCCGTGAGCTTGGTGCCGACTTGGCGGTGTCGCCCGACGAGCTGGGCCGGGCCGTGCGCCGGGCCGCCGGCACCCGCGTGATCGGCGAGACGCTGGGTTCGGGCACCCACGTCACGATCGACGCCGTGGCCTCGTCAGAGTCGCTGACCGACGCCATCGCTCTCACCCGCCCCCGCGGCCGCGTGGTGGTGCTGGGCATGCCCGCCAACGTTGAGCTCAACCTGTCGGCCCTGTGGCACCGCGAGACCGAGCTGGTTGGTGCGTATTGCTACGGCACCGAGCCGAGGCTGGACGGGGGCCACACCTTCGAAGCCGCGATCAAGCTGGTGCGCGACTGCAACCTGGAACGCCTGGTGTCCGAGCTCTACCCGCTGGAGGACTACCGCAACGCCCTCGAGCACGCCGCCAACGCCGGCTCCCGAGGCTCCACCAAGATCGCCTTCGACCTCCGCGGTGACGGCGCTGCGTAAGACCACTGCGAGCCGGCTGACCTCGGAGTTCGTGGGGACGGGCTTCCTGCTGCTGAGCGTGGTGGGCTCGGGGATCATGGCCGAGCGGCTCAGCCCGAACGACCTGGGGCTGCAGCTGCTGGAGAACTCGATTGCGACAGCAGGGGCGCTGCTGTGCCTCATCCTGCTGTTCGGGTCGACGTCGGGGGCGCACTTCAACCCGGCGGTGACGCTGTGGGCGCGCCTCGCCGGCGACCTCGACAACCGGATGGCAGGGCTGTACGTGGTGGTGCAGACCGCCGGCGCGATCCTGGGTGTGATCGCCGCCAACGTGATCTTCGAGCTGGATGCCGTGTTCTGGTCGACCAACGACCGGATCAGCGGGGCTGCGTTCCTGTCGGAGATCATCGCCACCTTCGGGCTGGTGATCGTGATCATCGGCGTGGTGCGCTCGGGCAAGGCCCAGTTCGTGGCCTTCGCCGTGGCCGCCTACATCGGCGGGGCGTACTTCTTCACCTCCTCCACCAGCTTCGCCAACCCGGCGGTGACCGTCGGCCGCATGTTCTCCGACACGTTCGCCGGCATCGCCCCCGCCAGCGCACCGCTGTTCATCGTGGCGCAGTTCATCGGGGCGCTCGGCGCCATCGGGGTAGCACGCATCACGCACCCGCAGCGCTGAGCCGCCATTGCCTCCCGCTCGCGATCGCTTCGCTCGCGGGCCGCTCAGGCCCAGGGCTCAGCCTCGCTACTGCAGGCTCTCGGCGAATTCGCGTGCGAGGTAGGTGAGCGTCAGGTCAGCACCGGCCCGCTTGATAGCCGTGAGGTGCTCAACCGCCGTGGCCGCCCCGTCGATCCAGCCGTTCGCGGCCGCTGCCTTGAGCATCGCGTACTCGCCCGACACGTGGTAGGCGGCCAGCGGCAGGTCGAAGCGGGCCCGGGCTGCAGCGATCACGTCGAGATACGCCAGCGCCGGCTTCACCATGATGATGTCGGCGCCCTCGGCGATGTCCAGCTCGATCTCGGCCATGGCCTCGCGGGCATTGGCGGGATCCTGCTGGTAGCCCTTGCGGTCGCCGCCCCCGGTGATGGTCACGTCGACGGCGTCGCGGAACGGCCCGTACTCGGCCGATGCGTACTTCGCCGAGTAGGCCATGATCGGCACGTGCTCGTAGCCGTTGCGGTCGAGCACCTGGCGGATCGCCCCGACCTGGCCGTCCATCATCCCCGACGGGCCCACCATGTCGGCACCGGCCTCGGCCTGGGCCAGCGCCACCCGCTGGTACAGCTCGAGCGTGGCGTCGTTGTCGACGTGGCCATCGTCGGACACCACGCCGCAGTGGCCGTGGTCGGTGTACTCGTCGACGCACAAGTCGGCGATGATCGCCAGCTCGGAGCCGTGGTCGTCACGCAGGTTGCGCAGCGCCACCTGCACCACGCCGTCGGGGTTCCAGGCCTCTGAGCCCACCGGGTCCTTGCGGGCGGGCAGCCCGAACAGGATCACCCCGCTGATGCCCAGATTGGCCAGCTCGTTGACTTCCTTGCGCAGCGATTCTTGGCTGTGCTGCATGATGCCGGGCAGCGAGACGATCTGCTGCGGATCGTCGATGTCCTCACGCACGAACAGCGGCGCAATGAGGTCGCTGGGAGTGACGGTTGTCTCCGCAACAAGCCGGCGCAGCGCCGGAGTGCGACGCAACCGACGAAGGCGGCGAGCCGGAAAGGTCACCCCGCCATGCTATTGCGCTGCTGCGCCGGAGGAACCGACTGAGGGAAGTGCGATTGCCGGCTACTGCGCGACGGAGGGCGAGGGCGGTGGCGTGACATGCCGTGGCGAGCGGCATAGGTTCGCTGGCGTGGAGATCGGGTCTGAGGGCTGGTGCGCGGCGATGTCCGCGGTGCTTGCGGGCCTGGAGCTGCCCGAGGTGCGGGCCACGGTGGAGCAGCGGATCGGCGACGGCAACGGCGGGCCGGTGGTGGCCTACCGGCTGGTGATCGACAGCGGGCGGGGGTTGACGCCTCGTGCCGGAGATTCCTGAGATCCGGGCGCATGCTGAACGACTGGAAACTCTCGCTGCCGGCGAGGTGCTGAAGCGGGTGGAGCCGCTGTCGTTCACGGCGCTCAAGACCGCCAGCCCGTCACCCGATGACGCCGTCGGCTGGCCGTTGCGCAGCGTGGGCCAGCGGGCCAAGTTCCTGCTGCTGCGGTTCGCTCCCCCAGCGAGCGACCCCGCGGCCGATGGGCTGACGTTCGTGGTGCACCTGATGCAGGGCGGGCGGCTGCGGGTGCTGGAACCTGGTGCGAAGCGGCCGCGCCGGCCCCGTGACGGGCTGGCCCGGTTCGAGTTCGAGAGCGGGGTGGGGCTGATGCTCACCGAGCCCGGCACGCAGAAGCGGGGCGGCGTGTGGGTGCTGGCGGGCGACCCGACCGCAGATGGCCTGGTCGCCGGACGGGCACCTGAGAGCGCCGATACAGCATCGATAGCAGCCGCCAACCCGCTCGCCGGCCTCGGGCCCGAGGCCACCGACATCGACGCTGCAGCCATGGCCGAACTCATGGCGGCGCATCCGTCCCGCCTGCACAACTTCCTGCGCGACCAGCGGGCGATCTCGGGACTCGGGCGGCGGTTGGCCAACGAGATCTGCCACCGGGCCAAGCTGTCGCCGTTCGCACCCACCGGCCGGATGGACTCAGACGGCGTCGAAGCAGTTGTGGCTGCGATCGGCGCCGTGGTCGACGAGTCACTGGCCGCCGAGCGGCAACTCCCCCAGATGAGCCGATCGGCCGAGCGGCCCTCGGCAGTGCACAGCCGCACCGGCGAGCAGTGCCCGGTCTGCGGCGACGTGGTTCGTGCCGTCGAGTATCGCGACTACTCGGTCAACTACTGCGCCGGCTGCCAGACCAGCGGCCGCATCCTGGCCGACAACACCACCAGCAAGTTCCTTCGCTAGCTGCACCCCCGGTACGCGGAACGGGCGCCGGTTACGCTCCTGCGCCATGACTGAATCTGGACTGAAACTGGGCCTGTCGGCCGACGAGGTGCTGCAGAGCACCCGAGCCGTGCGCAAGCGGCTCGACTTCGACCGGCCGGTGCCCGAATCGGTGCTGCGGGAGTGCGTGGAGATCGCCGTGCAGGCGCCGACGGGCTCGAACATGCAGGGCTGGCACTTCGTGTTCGTGACCGAGCGCGACAAGATCGAGGCCATCTCGGCGCTCTACAAGCAGGGCTTCGACGCCTACCGCAATAGCCCCATGTACGCGGGCCGGGTAGGCACTGGCCTGGGCGCCCAGCGAGAGGCCCAGCAGGCTCGGGTGACCTCCTCGGCGGAGTTCCTGTCGGAGAACATGCACCGCAGCCCGGTGCTGTTCCTGCCCTGCATCACCGGCCGCACCGACGATGCCCGCATGATGGTGGGCCAGGCCGGCTCGATCATCCCCGCAGCGTGGAGCTTCATGCTGGCCGCCCGCGAGCGGGGCCTGGGCACCTGCTGGACCACCCTGCATCTCGGCTACGAGCGTGAGGCCGCCGAGATCCTGGGCATCCCCTATGACAACGTGCGCCAGTACGCGCTGAGCCCGGTGGCCTACACCGTCGGCACCGACTTCAAACTGGCCACCCGCACTGATCTCGACTCGGTGATGAGCTGGAACTCCTGGAGCCGCTGAGATGGCTGGTGAGTCGAACGCAGCGCTGTTCGACTTGTCGGGCCGCGTGGCGGTGGTCACCGGCGGGTCGCGCGGGCTGGGCCGCGAGATGGTGCTCGCGTTCGCCCGCGCCGGGGCCGATGTGGTGATCGCCTCGCGCAAGCTCGACAACTGCGAGGCGCTGGCTGCCGAAGTGCGCGACATCACCGGGCAGCAGGCGCTGGCGGTGGAGTGCCACGTGGGCTACTGGGACCAGAACGACGCCCTGTGCGAGCGCGTCTACGACGAGTTCGGCCACTGCGAGGTGCTGGTGAACAACGCCGGCCTGTCGCCGCTGTATCCGTCGCTGTACGAGGTGTCCGAGGGGCTGTTCGACAAGGTGATCGACGTGAACCTGAAGGGGCCGTTCCGGGCTTCGGCGGTGTTCGGCAAGCGCATGTACGAAGCGGGCGGCGGCTCGATCATCAACGTGAGCTCGGTGGCGGCCGTGGCGCCCTCGCCCAACGAGACGGCTTACGGGGCGGCCAAGGCGGGCATCCACGCCATCACCCAGTCGTTCGCCCGCGAGTATGCGCCCCGCGTGCGGGTGAACTGCATCATGCCTGGGCCATTCCTTACCGACATCTCGAAGGCCTGGGACATGGAGGCGTTCAACGAGCGCGCCGAGAACGAGATCGCTCTGGGCCGCGGCGGCGAAGCCGACGAGGTGGTGGGCGCAGCGCTCTACTTCGCCTCGGAGGCATCGAGCTACACCACAGGCTCAGTGCTCAAGATCGACGGCGGCACCGCCTGGCAGACCGGCTGAGCAGCACTGCGAAGCCGACACAACAGCATTCAACGAAGACGGATTCAACGAGGAGAATTGCCGTGGGCACGACGAAGCGACTGTCGACATTGAACCGGTCGATCGAGGGCCGGGTGGCGCTGATCACCGGTGCCGGAATGGGCCAGGGCCGGGCCACGGCCCACCTGTTCGCCGACGAGGGGGCGCACGTTGCGGTCACCGACCTGGGCCAGGCCGAGGTGGACGCCGTAGTGGCCGAGATCAACGACGCCGGCGGCTCCGCGGCGGGCTGGACGATGGACGTGGCCAACCGCGACAGGGTGAACCAGGTCACGAACGAGGTGGCCGAGCGGTTCGGCGGCATCGACCACGTCATCAACAACGCCGGCATCTCGCGCTTCTCGCCGATCGACGCCGAGGACTACGAGGACAACTGGGCCATCTCGCTCGAGGTGCTGCTGACGGCGCACACCTACACGGTGCGAGCGGCGCTGCCGTACCTGCGCCAGTCCGATGCGGCCCGCATCGTGAACATCGCCTCCACCGAGGGATGGGGCGCGACCAAGTTCGGCTCGCCCTACACCGCCGCCAAGCACGGCGTGATCGGGCTCACGAAATCGCTGGCGGTGGAGCTGGGCCGCGAGGGCATCACGGTGAACTGCATCTGCCCCGGCCCGATCCGCACCGCCATGACCGCCGACATCCCCGACGAGCACAAGACGATCTTCGCCAAGCGCCGCACCGCCCTCGGCCGCTACGCCGAGCCCGAGGAAGTGGCCCACGGCACGCTCAACTTCTGCCTGCCGGCCAGCCAGTACATGACCGGCGCAGTGCTCCCCGTAGACGGCGGCCTCCTCATCAAGAACGCCTGACCCGTCTGGCGACCGCCAGTCCTAAGCGGAGCTGGCGGTTTCGGTGCCGATGGCGGGGATGCCCATGTCCTCGTAGGTGGCCATCGGGAAGTAGGGCACGCCGAGATCGTCGAAGGAGCGGCGGGCGTCGTCGCCACGGTCGGCCAGCGTGACGGCAGCCACGACCTGCGCGCCAGTTGCCTGGACGCTCTCATATGCCTTCAGGATCGAGCCGCCCGTGGTCACCACGTCGTCGATCAGCAGCACCCGGTGGCCTTCGCCTATCCGGGTGCCCTCGACCAGCCGGTTGGTGCCGCGGCCTTTCGCCTCTTTGCGCACGATGAACCAGTTCGCCCCGCTTACCACGGCGATAGCGGCGCACAGCGCATCGGCGCCCAGGGTCAGGCCGCCGACGGCGTCGAACTCGACCCCCGCGTCGGTCACTCGCTCGGCGATGGCCTCTGCCGCCAGCCGCAGGTCGTCGCCGGCGCCCAGCGCCACTTTGCCGTCGATGAAGTAGCGGGAGTAGTTGCCCGACGCGAGCTGCACCGGTTCGGGCAGCTCCGTGAGGCCCTGGGTCCGCAGTATTTCCAGCAGCTTCATCCGCGCATCAGTGCTCATCGGGGCCACACAGGACTTTCAGGATTTTGTGCTCGCCTGGGATGGCCCAGGACCGTCGCACGGATTTTGTAGTTGACGCGAGAGGCGATGCCCAGCGAGGATTGAACCATGTCTCAGCGTGGCACACGGCCCAAAGCGACCGAGGGAAGCGCCCAGTTGCCGACCATTCGTCTTGGCCGGCCAGTCACTGCCGACGATGTGCGATCGCTCGAAGATGAGTGATCCTCTGAGCTGTTCCCGGATGCCTTAGTCGGACGGCGGCAGCGGCTTGTTGATGAAGGCCTCGGGCCGCCACGAGAGCTTGTCATCAGCAGTACCGGCCGAATTCACCGTCAGTGTCGCCGTGAAGCCGCCAGCGCCGTAGGCGTCGGACGTACCGGCTCGCAGAGGATCGAACGGCACTCCCGCTTCGCGCATCGGCGGCGGTTCCTCGTCGCTGACAGCCGGCGACGGCGGTCCGTACACCAGCGATGCCCACGTGCCCGACGTCAGCACCGTCGCACCGCGAAGGTGCCACACACCAGACTTCAGGACTGCTTCACCTTGGGCGGAGCCGATGAGCGTGCCGCGCTCAGTGCGGATGTGCCACGTTGCGGTGAACGTGTCGGGCACGCCGTTGGGCGCACTCGACGCCGGCGGTGCTGCGCCCCGGTACAGGTGCAGCACGATGCGGGTGTCCACGATGGACTCGGCACGTGAGCCGAGCATCGCCCGGTCGGTCACGGCCCCCGTCTGGAACAGCCAGCGGGTGTGTCCCCCCTCCGGCGGATCGAGCTCGCTCGGCGTGCCGATGGTGGAGGGCTCGTTGGCATCGATCGGCCCGGTAAGCGAGAAGCGTTGGCCTGTATCTGCGATGAGCATCAGCGAATCGGTCGACGCACCGCTGGGGCCGACACCACGCGCCACCAAGGGTGCAGTCACCACCTCGGCAGGGCCGATGCGCACACAGGCCGGCGCGCCTCGACCGGCTGATCGGACAACGCCATCGGAGTCGCCGAGATACCAGCCTTGCTTCGGCACTTCCACGACAGCGCTCGTGCCCTGAGCTTCGGCCACCAGCCAGCGAGCATCGCCGTAGGTGCCGCGCGGCATGCACACCTGCACGCCGACACCGTCGTCGCTGTGAAAGATCGGCGACATCGGCATGGTCGTGGCGAACGCGCCGACTCCGAAGTCGACTCCCGGTGTGGCCTGCACGCCGTAGGGCGAGAACGGGTCGGGCGTTTGAGCCCCCACAAGCACCGGCGATATCCGCTCGTCCGCGATCAAGTTGCCGGCCAGCGCGGCCGAGACTTCGCCGAGCAAGCTGGGCGTGATCACGCCCTGCCCGCCGAACGCCACGGCGAAGCCCGGCGCCGGGCACACGTCGCTGGCCAGCGCCTTGGCGTAGGCCACCGGGTTGGCTTGACTCTCGCAGGCCTCTGGTGCGGCGAAAGCGTCGAGCAGGAATGCGGCCACCGGGTCTGGCAGGTGCTCGGCGCCAGCGGCCACCAGCAGCATGGGCACCGCACTGCGGGTGGGCCGCTGGGGCATCTCCGCATCAGGCTTCGACACCACCGCGGGCTGCGACACATCCACTAGCGGCAGCATCCGCTCCGGCGCGCCGGCCGAGGCGGTGGCTGTGGCCGCCCCGCACCATGGACCGGCGCTCAACGCGTCAGCCCAGCCACGCTGCTTGCGGCCGCTGTCCGACGACGCCACCAAGCACACGATCGAGGAAGCAAAGTCGTGACCGGAACCGGTCGGCCACCAGCCGCCGAAGTGCTGGGCCATAGCCACGCTCGTGGCGTACCGGTCTGCGCCGGAAACCCGGACCGTGTTCGCACGTGCGAGTCGAGCGGCAGACCGGACGGCCGGCTGCGACAGCCGCTCCAAGCCTCCGAGCACCACGATGTTCTCGACATCGAGCAGGCTCAGCGCGGTCGCGGTCTCTGTGGGCAGCTCGTCGGTGCCGTTGTGTAGCAGGACTGGTACCTGCCAGTAGCCCGTCCACCACCCCGCCGCGATCGCATCTATGCCGTCGATGCCGTCGGTCAGCACCACGGTACGGCCGAGCAGGCGGCACTCCTCAGGGTTCTCCCGCCACTCCACCACCGAGTTGGCCCAGAAGCCCATCTTCGCGGTGCCGTCGGCGGCCGAGGGATCGGCGCAGCCGGTGGCGCCTTGGGGCACAGGCGCCGTGCCCAATGCCGTTGCCACGGCCGCAGCCGTGCCGAAACGGTTCGAACCGCGGACGCGGAACACCTCGGTGTAGCCGATGGACACCAGCTCGGCCTCAATCTCGGGCGCAACCGCGGCGGTGCCGCCGACGATGATCGCCTGCCTCGCTGTCTTGCACCCACCCGAACGCAGATCCTGGGCCGCCAGCCGCACGGGCACGGCAAGCGCCGTGGCACCGGTGCGTGCGGACGGCGTCAACAGGATCGGCGCAGCGAAGGTGTCCACACGAGCGAATCCGCCGGGCGGATCGAAGAGCGGGTCCGCTGCAGAGGACCGTTGCAGGTAGGGCTCGGTGGACCGGCCGGTGGGGTCCGACAGCGAGGACGCCGCCAGGGCATCTGCAGGCGAGTCCCCGGCGACGACGATGATCGCCTTGGGGCAAACGCCGACACCCCACCAGCCCCGCGCCTGGCTCAGGCTGCGCACGCCGCCCGAGGAAGGATCAGGCGTCTCGAAAGGAAAACCGCCCTGGCCGCGCAGCACCAAGGCCGTCGCCAGGGAGGTCTGGTAGCGGTCCCAGCCCGAGATGCGCAGTGCGTTGGGCCAGCCCTCGATCTGGGGTGCGGCCAGGAACGAACTGGGCCACTGCGTCGGTGCAACCGGGCCTGCCGCGACCGCCGTGGGCTCGGCCGCGCCCGCAGCGGCGCCTGCCAGCACGCCGCCGAACAGCAGCAGTGCCGCGAGCGCGCCACGGATCGTGCCACGTCGGGGTTGCGCCGAGAGGCCCCGGCGCCGGTAAATCACGGGCTGAGCGTAAGCGTGAGCGACTGCAAAGTGCCGTCATCGGCGAACATCAGCGTGCCGGACATGGAGCCTCGCTCGGCCAGCGGCAACGCGTCGCTCTGGGTTGCCGTGAACAGGCCGTCAAGCGGCAGGGAACCGTCGACTGCGGTGCCGCGTGCCGCCAAGCGCATCTCGACGGTCTCGCCGTCGCCAGCATCGAGCACCAGCAGGGCGCTGAATCGCTGATGCGCCTCGGGATCGGAGGGGTCCGCCGCCGACAGCGACGCACTGCTCGGCGCTATCACGCTCACCGACTCCGTGGCGGTGGTGACGTCCTCGGTGGTCACGTCACCGTCGACCGTGGTGGTGGTCGTCGTGACGGTCATGGTGAGCATGCCGCTCACATCGAAGCGATCAGCGCCCGCAGCGGCGAACGTGAGCTCGCCGCCATCGATGGACCCTGAGGTCGTCGTTGTCACCGTCGGCGCCGCCACAACGACGGTTTGCTCGATCTCATCCGCCTTGTCGACGTTGACCGTGGCGGCAGCGGCCGACGCGGCTGGCGTCGCCACGGAAGCGGCTGCCGAAGCATCCTCGCTCGGCGCAGTTACTGCTTCGACGCCTGCCTCGCTTGCTGCTGAAGCAATCACCGGCTCGGCAATCGCCGGTGCCGTGTCGGATCTTGCGGCAACGCCTTCGGCACTCGGCAGGGCAGGCACCACGACCGGCGCGTCGGGTGCCGACGCACCCACCACGAACGGCGTCAGCGCCTCCATGACCGAGTCGGGCAGGACCCGATCGGCCGCCCTGTGCACCGGCGAGTCGACGGTCGGGGCGATCACCGCAGTCGCCAGCCCAAAGCCGACTGCGGCCTTCGCCACTACCGGCACGCCGACAGTCGCGGCGTTCGCGGTCGCAGCGGCCGCACGCGAGGCCATCGGAGCTGCCTCGGTCAACATCGGCATGGCCGAATTCAGCGCAGCGCGGCCGGCACCGGGCGAGGACTGGCTTGTCACCGCTGCAGCGGCCCGCTCTCCCCGGCGCAGCAGCCCGATGAGTGCCACCGGCGCCGCCGCAGCGAGCTTGAGCGCAGCGCGCACTGCGTTGCGGGCACGAGACACTCGCGCCCGGGCGTTTTCCTCGGACACCCCAGAGACTCGCGCCACCTCCTCGTAGGAGAGCTCGTCCACGAAACGCAGCATCAGCGCTTCGCGGTACTGCTCGGAGAGGCCGTCGACGGCATCCATCAGCTCGGTGTCGTCGATGTCGAGACCCAGCTCTGCCTCGGTGTCGGGCGGCGGATTCAGGGCGCGGTCGTTCGATGCCCAGCGCTCGGTCTTCTCGTTCGCGCGACGCTGGCGGTTGCCTTCGTCGCTGCAGACGTTGGAGAGGATCCGGTGCAGCCAGGGGCCCACTCGATAGTTCCCGTTGAAACGCGGCATGGCCCGCAGGGCCCGCGCCAGCGCTTCCTGGACAGCGTCCTCGGCTGCCTCTGGGCAGCCCAAACGGCGGCGCGCGTGACCGAGCAGCTGCGGCCGGTACTCGCGTACCAACTCGGCGAACGCTTCGTCGTCGCCGGCCTGGTAGGCGAGGACCAGATCTCGATCTTCAAGTCGCAAAGCCATGGCAAATGGGAAGGCGCGGGGCCTTCGATACAGCCGATGCTACAGCACCCCCCTCTGAGCCCTGCCGTCACATATTGACTTTGCCAGGAGTTAGCGCCGGGAGTCAGGCAAGGCGGTCAGCGACCGTCGAGCGCCTCCCGCTTGAACGCCGCGGCGTGTGCTTGGCTGGCGTTGCCGGCGAAGTCAAAGGCGGCACCAGCTCGGGCGATCAGCGTCGAGCCGACGGACGGCAGCATGGCAGCAGAGGGCGCAGCCAGCCGGGCGACGAGCGTGCCGTCCGATTGCCGCCACGTCTGGTCGCATGCAGCAGTGCCCGCACGAGTCCACACGCTGGTATCGGACGCGCCGACAAGGCTGACGCCTGCGTTCGCGGCGCCGGCGCCGGCGCCGTCAAGGGAGTAGTCGGCGAAACCGTCACCGTCACTGTCGACCTGCAGCTTGCCGACGTCGATGGTGTGGTCTGCAGGGCCAACGCCGCAGCCCTGTACCGCTTCGGACCAGTGCAAGGTGACATCGACAGCGGCCGAGCCGTCGGCGCGGCGCACAGGCTGGCTCAACGACACGACGCTGACTCGCGGCGGGACGGTGTCGGCGGCAACGGTGTGCGTCACTGCGGAGTTTGCGTTGCCAGCGCGATCGCGCAGCTTGCTGGCAGCGAGCGAGATCTTGTCACCCGGTGCCAGCCATGGAGGCTGGGTGAACGGCAGGCTGGTCGAGCCGTAGCTGTCGTGTTCGGGGAAGTCGAAGCTGACCCGGAAGCCGGTGTCGCCTCGCTGCACGCTGGCGGTCTCGATCAGACGGCTGCGTCCTCGTGTCAAGGTGACCCTGATGGTTCCGTCCGTGAGTGCCTCGTTGGAGCGCACCCAGACCGTCTTGCGGCCCAAGGCCGCGAGCACCTTGAGCTGCGGCCGCCCGGTATCGGCGCGCACGATCAGCTCCGCACCCTCGTTGACGGCGGCCCCGTCGGTCGAGCGAATCGAGCGCTCGTTGACGCCCAACCGGTCCCGCACAGCGACCGGTGTCTCGCAGCCGATCGGCACCGACGCGGCGTCATACGGGCTCGCACCTGCCAGCAGGATCACTGCCCACCTCGTTGCGGGTCCTTCCGCAACCACGACTTCGGCAAGGCGACCCGGCAGCGGCTCCCCGTCGAAGCTGTAGCTGCCCGTGTCCCCGGCGTCAGCGGTGCGAACCGGCTCGGAGAAGTCGATACGCCAGTGGCACGCGCCCTCGGTGGCCGAAATCACCGCAAAGACCGGCTGGCCTTCGCTGAGTCTGCCTGCCGACGCGGCCGAGATGGCCGCTGCCTCCACACGACTGGATACGGCCGCTGTGCCGCCAAAGACGGCGAGCACCAGACGGCCTTCGGCATCGCCCGTCACCGCTTCGGACGCAAGCACCGACGCCGTCTCGCGAGACAGTCGCAGGCGCTCAGTAAGCAGCAGCGGATCGCACCGCTCACCCAGCAGCGGTGCGCTGGCGACGGCATCAGCGGCGCCGAACCCTGCCGCCAAACCCACGCCGTCACCGTCGAAGCACGGCACCGGTCCCTCAGCACCCAGCAACTCGAGAGCTACGCGGCTCGCCGTGCCATACCGGTTCGCGCCAGCCCAGCGCTCGGTCGAATCGACATGCAGGCGAACCTGGTTCTCGATTCGCGCAGAGACTGCTGCTGTGCCGCCCAGGATGATGACGTGGTCGACGTGGTCGTCCAGGAACTCGGCCAAGTCGGGATTCAGCGCTGTGCCGTCGCTGAACAGCAGCGGGAAGCGACCCCGGTAGGCAACCGGTCCGGCCGCCAAACCGTCGGCGGCTGCGGCCGCGGTGGCCAGCAGCGCCGTGCGGCCGCGTCCCGCGGCAACTCCGGCATCACCCAGGTGGCGCGCGACCGCGAGGGCAGTTTCTGCGCAGCCCGAGCCGCCCAGCCGGTGAGGTGTCGACCCGGTGAGCCGCCGGATCTGCTCGGCGACCGCCGGTGACACTTCGTCGGTGCCGCCCACGATGAACACGTCGCTGAAATCGGCTCCTCTCAGGAATCTGGCAGGTGCGAGCGAAAGGCGATCGGGTTCGGTCAGCAGCGCAGGTGCTCGCTGCACAGACGCCAGCGGGGCGGCCGAGAGTGCGCAGGCCGCATGCTGTTCGGCACCTGAGGTCACGATCACCGAGTCGGTGTCGCCGCCGATCTCCGCGAGGTAGCGCACAGCGATCTCCACCGCGGTCTCGTAGCGGGTGGGGCCGGCCAGCCGCTCCGCCTCCACCTCGGCAGCGGCGGCGCCGGCGGCGGCATGACCGAACGGCAACGAGACGGCCAACAGCGCTCCGCACGCCAGCGCAGCAAGTGTTGCTCGAGCGGGCACTGCTTGGCCGAGTTCTGCTCGACGAGGCTTCGACACCTGGTGGGTTCGTGCTCGCGTCATGTCAGTCCACCGGCACGCTGGGGTCGTAGCGGATCGACAGCCAGCCTTGAGCAATGTTGGTTCTTCCGCCGTAGTCCCTAGCGGCGGCGCCGCTGACGAACACCAGGTCGCCCCGTGCAGGCAGCCGGCTCACGCTCGCCGCGTTGACCGTCATGTGGATCACCTGGTCGGGTGCGTCGAAGTGGAGCCTGCAACCGTCGCGGGCCACGATCAGCTTGGGCACCAAGTCAGCGACCAACGGGATGCTCGTACACGCGACAGCATCGGCTCCGAGGGGCGCTGGAGGGTCGGCCGCGTCGAGCAGTGCCGCCACGGGATCGCCGAAACGCACTCGAAGACCCACGGCGGTGCCGCCTCCCGAGAGCTGTACGCCTGCCTGGACAGTGCCGCCGATGCTCCCGCCGGCAGCATCGGCACCCACCACTTCGACGACGAAGTTGGCAGCAAAGTCTC
Organism: Candidatus Poriferisodalis multihospitum; assembly: GCF_028283155.1. Taxonomy (NCBI): domain Bacteria; kingdom Bacillati; phylum Actinomycetota; class Acidimicrobiia; order Acidimicrobiales; family Candidatus Poriferisodalaceae; genus Candidatus Poriferisodalis; species Candidatus Poriferisodalis multihospitum. The sequence continues at coordinate 56,459 of NZ_JAPYOK010000046.1, forward strand.
GGTCGTCGCTCAGTGCCTCGGCAAGCTCGGTGAACGTGGGCTCGCCGGCCAGAATCCGGTACGCGATGACGCGCGTCGTGCGGTTCACCAGCACAGTGATGCACTCCTCGTCCGGATCGGAGCAGTCGACGTCTTCGGCGTCGGAGTCATCGTCGCTCTCGGGCAGTCCAACGCCGTACACGCGCCAATCGTTGCCGCGACCACCCGACGCCAATCCGTCGCTGCGTGCAGTGACAGTAAGCGCTCCGCTTGGCGTGGCATCGAGCTGCGTAGAGGCGGTGAGCGTCACCCTGGCTTGGTTGGTGGAGTCGACATCGCCGACCGTGACGGTCTCGATGCGGAAGTCGACGCTCGGCTCAGCCACGACGTGAAGATGCCGGGGACTGGCGCGGCCGTCCTCGTCTAGGAAAACGCCCCGCGACACGGTGATGGCGTCACCCTCCTCCAGCGTCGTGCCGTCCAGGGCGAACACGTAGCGCTGATGCTTGGCTCGCGTGCCGGCGGCACCCGGACTCGGGCCAGCAGGTGCCGGGTCGAGATCCAGAGGCTTGCGCGTGCCATCGCCAGCCACGACAGCGATGCGCTCCGCAACCTCAGCCGGCGTCAGCACCGCGGGCTCGTACGGGTGCTCCTCGATCACCAGCACTGCGAACCGGTCGTGCCCGGCCGGGGCGATGATGCGGACCTCGGGAGCGTCCAGATCGGCAGGCTCGTCGGGCTCGGGAATGACCAAGGAGAAGCGGGCCGTCGGCCGGGGGCTGTTGTTGGTGCCGATGCGCTGGCCGCCGGTCACGGCGATCACGTCCTCGGCATCGAGAAGCCGGTGATCTCGATCCAGCGTCACGGTCACGCTCTTGCCGCGGACGCGCACGCTTGCGCACCACTCGTCGGGATCGGCAGGCGAAGCAGCACACAGCTCGGACGACGCTGCTCGCACCGGTTCGGAGTTGACGCTGAACATCCTCACATCCGGCTCCAGCGCTCGGGCGGCCTTCTTCGAGTCGATGTCGCTCGTGAAGGTGACCGTGAATTGGTGGGCCGTCTCGGTGACCGGGTCGAGCTCGACGCTGATGCGCCCGCCGATCGGAATCAGCGTGGTGGCCCGCTCGAAGAACTGCGTCACCACCTCGGCTAGCACCACGGCGGTGCCGCCGAACACGGTGACCTCCAGGGCATTGTCGGCATCACCGGTCACGTAGTCATCCGAGCGCAGGAACGAGGCCACAGTGCGCGGCAGCGTGTCTGAGGGGGTCAGCAGCAGCGGTGCGCACTGTTCCCCGAGCAACGGCCCGCTGGCGATCGCATCCGGCGAGAGTCCGCCGTAGGCCAGGCCCAGCTCGGTGCCGTCGAAACACGGCCGCAGCGGGTCGTCGCGGTCGAGCATGGTCTCCGCCAGCTCGACCGCCGTGCCGTAGCGGTCGTTCCCAGCAATGCGGGCAGTCGTGAAGTCCAAGCCCGACAGTGCCCGCTGCACCGCGCCGCCGACCGCAGCGGTCCCGCCCACGATGATCACATGGTCGAGATCGCTCGCCACCAGAAAGTCGAACACGGCCGGGTGCAGGCTGTCGGGGGGCGTCAACAGGATCGGATAGCGGCCCTGGTAGGCCATCGGTCCCGCCGCCAGCGCATCCGCGAGCACTCTGCTGGTGGTCAGCAGCGCTGTGCGGCCCTTGGACCCGAACTCCCCGGCGGGAAGGCCGAACGACGTCGCAACCTCGATCGCATGGGAGTGGATGTCGTCGCTGCCGAGGCGCTCCACCGTTCCCACGCCCAGGTCGCCGAGTTCGCGCTCGACCGCCGTCGAGATCACCGCCGGTCCGCCGAGCAGGATCACCCTGCGGATGTCTCTGCGCTGCAGGAATTGCTCTACCGGCACCGGCACATCGTCAGGTCGGGTGAACACCAGCGGCGCCCGCTCCAGCCGGGACAGCATCGGCACCGGCACCGCCCAGCCGGCGTGTCTGTCGAGGCCCGAGCCCAAGATGACGGTATCCACCCGGGACTCGTCGGGGAGTTCGTCGACGCGGTCCATGTAGGCCTCGGCGATCTGCACCGACGTCGAGTAGCGCGTCGGCCCGGCAAGGCGCGTGAACTCGACATCGATCACGGCCGCACCCGCCGCGAGGTGAGGCAGAGTCCACAACGGCAGCGCGAGCACTGCCGCCAACACCGCCCACAGCCACCGGCGGCTCATGAGCTGGCCCCGTTGCAGGCGGCACCGGCGGCATCAGCGACGGAATTGTCGCCCTGCGGCCTCAACGCTTCTCGCGCGTAGCCGAATTGGGAGGGGATCGTGGGATCGGAGCGCAGATGGAAACGACGCTGGCGCAGATTCTGCACGTCAGGGGTCCCGTCCTCGTTCTGGTCACCGTGGCCCGCGGCGACTCCGTCGGGGACCGATACCGGGGTGCCCGCCCGCGGCAACAGTGCGCCGTCGGTTACGGCATATTCCAGATACACCACGGAACCACGGCGCTGGCATCGAACGGCTACACCGTCATTGTCGGCAGTGGAATCGCCCAAGAAGAGCGACGCGAACGTCAACGGCGCCCTGAAGCCTTCCGGCGGCGCACGGCCGCTGCCGAAGAACAACTCGTAGCGAGCACCCGGTGCTGTATCTGTTTCTGACACTTCTGGGACGCTTCGCACGTGATCGGTGAACCGCACCCGAAGACCGACGACGCTGAAGCCGCCGACCAGCGTTCCACCGGAAGGGTCTGCGATGCCGAGCACGCCGTTCGTGGCTGACGAGGTGACAACCCGGCTGCTGAAGTAACGCTTGAACTCGGCATCGGCATTGAGTGCGGCCGACAGGTTCGCAAGCGTGATCTTGCCTTCGGCGATCGTGTAGCTGATGATCCGATGAACCGGGTCGACACCGACGTCGATCTCGCTGTCAGCAGGCTCGGTCCGCTCCGGGTCGATATAGGGATAGACGATCCAGCCGTTGCCGGCTGCCCCCGCGGCGGCGCTGGTGCTGCGAGCCGTGATGCTCACACGCCGGCTGCCCTCACAGGCAGCATCACCGCCCGCACCGCACGTGTTGTTCTGGATCAGCAACGTTGCCTGCCTGGTGTGCCTGGGCTTGCCGACCGCAGCCCGTTGGACCGTGAAGTCGCCGTGGTCGGCGTTGTCGGCGTGCGCGCGGACCGTGTAGCGGGTCAGCTTGTTGGGATTGCGCCGCTGGTCGTACAGCGCTCCTCTCGAAACGGTGACCACATCGCCGGCCTCGAGCGTCGCCCCCTCGTCGGCAAGCATTGCGGTGTAGCGAAAGTTCGCTCCGAGCGTGGCGGGATCCTCGTAGCACCGCTCGCCGATCTTGTCGCCTAGGGGAGCATCGCTCTCCGACTTATGCGGGCAACTGGTCGAGCTGGCGACAAATATCACGTCTTTCGGCTCGCCCTCCTTGTCGACCACCGTGAGCTCGTGCACCTCCTGGCCGCGGCGCTCCACGTCGTTGCGCAGCCGATCGCCCGGGCGCAGCGCTCGCTCGGTGACCAACACGACAAACTCCGAGTCACCGGCGATCGCCACGATCTGGATCTGCGGCCCGACCGTGTCGGTCACGGTCGGAGGTCGCGGCACCCGGTAGAACACCGACTCCAGCGCGGGCAGCGTGTCGTCGACCGCGATCTCGGTACGTCCCTCATCGGTGCCGGTTTCGCCCAGCACCGTGATGGTGTTGCCGACCGCCAGCGGCTCGACCAGTTCCACCGTCACCCTTCGGCCGCTCAGGCTGATCTCCACGTAGCGCCGACCGACCTCGCTCGCCGGCGCATCCTCGGCGACCAGCGGCTGGTTGTTCACCGTGTAGCGCTCGGCCTTGATGGCCTCGTCTTCCTTCACGTCCTCGTTGAAGGTCACCGTGAACACCTTCGAACCGCCGACGGCCGACACCTCCGCAGTAAACGGCGCTCCGCGCAGTGCCCGATTCCGCACCGCCCACACCGTCGACTCTGCAACCGCCGCAGCGCCGCCGAACACCACCACCTCCAACCGGTTCGCCGGCCCGCCCAGCAGATCGCCACCGGTCAGCACCCCGTCCAGCTCGGTCGGCACCGCTCTCGATCGGGTCAGGAGCAGTGGCGCGCACCGCTCTCCCAGCAGCGGCCCGCTGCTCACCGCGTCCGGTGCCCGCTCGCCCACCGTGAGGCCGATTACCGACCCGTCGAAGCATCGATCCGGTCGAGCCGAGCCCAGCAGCTGCCGCGCCACCACCGCCGCCGTCTCGTAGCGATCGGCACCCGCGAAGCGCGAGGTCGTGATGCCTTTGGCCTTCACCGCCGACTCCACCGCCGAGCTCACCGCGGCCGTGCCGCCGAAGATCACCACATGCTCGACGTCGCTGCGGTCCAGGTACGTCGACACGGCGTGATCCAGCGTGTCTGCCGGGCTCAGCAGCAGCGGATGAGAGCCGTGATACGACAGCGGACCGGCCACCAGCGCATCAGCCACCCCCACACCGTTCGCCAGCAGGGCAGTCCGGCCGCGAGATCCCCATTCGCCCGCCGAGCCGGGAATCGGACCTACCGCGGCCGCCACGGCAACCGAAGAGGCGTAGACATCGCTCCCCCACAGGCGCCGCACGCTGCCTGCGCGGTCCGCAAGCTCACTCTCGACAGCGAGCGACACGACGCTGGGGCCACCGATCAGCAGCACCAGCTCGATGTCGTTGACCTCGATGAAGCTGCGCACGCTGTCGTGCAGCCGATCGGCGGGCGTCAGCAGGATCGGGGCGTCGAATGCCGACGCCAGCCCGGCTGCAGGCATCCCGTAGACAGCATGACGATCCTCACCCGACACCACGATGGCCGCGCGGATCGATGCACGATCCGGATTGTCCGCGATCTCTGCCAGGTACGCCTCAGCGATCGCCACCGATGTCTCGTACCGATCCTCGCCCCCGAACCGCTCAGCCGACGTCTCGTTCACGGCTGCAGACGCGCCCGCCGGGGCGAGCAGCGACGCAGCAGCCACCGCCGCTACAAGGGCGGCAAGCGCTCTGCGAGAGAGCCTTCGGGCGGCTGTCGGCATGGTCGCCATGAAGGTATTTCAGCTCTTCGTGCGCGTCTAGCCCCAAGATAATATTGGCAATGACCATGGCGTTCTGGGGCGCCGATGGTCGGCAACCACCGCGACCACACCGCCGATCGTGCAGCCGCTTGAGCGGCCGATTCAGGGGCGCTCGAGGCGGACGCCCGTCTGGCGGGCGTTGGCGTTGCCGGCAAGGTCGGTCACCGCTCCCGACCGCACGAGCGCAGTCGACCGTGTACTGGGCAGGTTGTCGATGCTCGCCGACTGAATCCTGGCGACGAGCGTGCCTGGGCGCACTCCTGGCGTCGTGGTATCGCAGATGGCCCTGCCCGCGATGATCGAGTCACCGGAATCGCCGTCGATGAACTCGACATCGCTGGCACCGAAGGTGAAGCCGTCGAGATCGAAGTCGGTGGTGCCATTGCCGTCGGCATCGATCTCGATCAAGCGCACCCGCACAGGATCGTCGTTCGCGGCGTCGCAATCCTGCACGGCCTCGGTCCAGCGCACGGTGAGATCTGCAGTGCTGGCACCGCCCGTCAATCGCACGCGCCCTCCTGTGTCCACGGGCGCGTCGGCACTGTTGCCAGTCACGATCGCGACGAATAGCTGGTTGAACGCCCTGTTGGCGTTCAGAGCGTCGACCACGTCATCGACATCTGCGCTGTCGACAGCCGTAGCTAGCGCCATGACCTGGATGCGCCGAGTCACGGCCGACACCTGCACCGCAGTCACTTGCGAGGAGGACCAGCTGCTCGGGCGGCTGCTGCGCACGTCGAGATCGATGGTCCAGTGGTTGCCGGCTGCGCCATCTGCCGCCGTGGCGGCTTTCGCCTCGATGCGGAAGGCTTCGTCAACGTTGTCCTGAGCGTCAGTGCCATTCAGGATTGCCGAAGCCTGTGAGACCGGCTCGGGCTCGGTCACGGTGATCCGGCTGATTTGAGGTGCCGTGGTGTCGCGGACCACCACGCTCGAGACGGCCGCATTGGCATTCCCCGCAAGATCACGTACCTCATCGGCAGCAATCGACACGCTGTCGCCGATCTTCAAGCTCGTGCCGAACGCGCTGGGCAGTTCGACCTCGAACCGTGTGACCCCAGCCGCGGGAGCAACGTCGACTGTCGCATCGGAGATGCCGGGGCGCTTGAACACCACAGCGACCACGCCGTCTGCGTCATTCGCCGACTCCACTAGCGGCTCGCTGGACTCGACCCAGACCGTGTCGCTGCCCTCGGTTGCGTTCATGGTCAGCGTGGGCGGCGTCTCGTCATCGGCCACGAAGAACTCCACGCGGGCGACGCGCCGGTTGTCTGCCGCCGCCCGGATCTCACCGCCCACGATGCCGATGCGGTCGCGGGCCCGAAGCGGCGACGTGCAGCCAGTCGGCACCGTCGCTCCGGAATTGGTCGTCGCACCCACGAGCGTCACCACCGCTTTGGTGGTGCTCGTGCCGCTCCCGGCATCCGGGGTGCCCTCGACCTCGTCCGCCTCGAAGGGAGCGTTGCCGTTGAGGTACACGGTGAGGTCTTCTGCGTCGGCAGCGCGCACCGGTTCTGCGAAGGTGACGGCGAAGTGGCAACCGCCCTCGAACGCCTCCACGGTCGCCCTCAACGCCACGAGCGCTGCTGCGTCGGTGGCTTCGTCGACGGCACTGCTCGCCACCGCCGCCGTGCCGCCGAACACGGTGAATCGCAGCTTGCCGTTGGCATCGCCGGTCACATAGTCGTCAGACTCCAAGAAGTCCTCGACCACCGATGGCAGTACGTCGCGCTCGGTCAGCAGCAGCGCCGCGCACAGCTCGCCGAGCAGCGGCCCGCTCACGATCGCATCGGGAGAGCGCCAGCCGTAGGCCAGGCCGATGTCGCCGCTGCCATCGAAGCACTCCTGCGGCGTGTCGAAGCCCAGCAGCGCCTCGGCGATGTCCACCGCAGTGCCGAACCGATCCGAACCCCTCCATCGCTCCACGGTGATGCCGAGGCGCTCGACATCGCTCTCGACATCGGCGCTCACGGCCGCATTGCCGCCCAGGATGACCACGTGCTCGGTGCGGCTGCCGCCCAGGAACGTCGACACGGCCGCGGGCAGCTCCGAGCTGCGAGTCAGCAAAATCGGATGCTCGCCCCGGTACGCCAGCGGCCCCGCGGCCAGGGCGTCGGCGAAGGCCTCGCCGGTGGCCAGCAGCGCGGTGCGGCCCTCGCCGCGGATCTCGCCAGGACTGCCCGGCGACCATCCCACCTCTTCGGCAATCCTCACGGCGGTCGCATATTCATCGACGCCTTCGATACGGGTCACCGAGATGCCGCTGATGGCGGTGATGGAGCGCTGAACGGCCTCCGACACCACGTCTGGGCCTCCGACGATGAGCACCAGCGAGATGTTGTGGCGCGTCAGGAACGTCGTGACCGATTCGTGCAGTTCATCGGGAGGCGTCAGCAGCAGCGGGGCATCGTGCAGTCGCGACAGTGCCGGCGTCGGCAGCGCGTAGGCGAAGTGCCGGTCGTCGCCTGACGTGATGATGACGGTGTCGACGGCAGCACGGCTCGAGTCGCTCTCGACGTGATCGACGTAGGTCTCGGCGATCTCGACAGCGGTCTCGTAGCGAGTGCTGCCGCTGAGTCGCCTGCTGTCGACCTCAGCAGCAGCGCCCTGCGCGGGATCAGGCGTCACCACCAGAACGGCGGCGGCCATGGCAAGCGCCGTCAGCGCTCTCCCAAGCCTCGTACAACGTCGGGTTCGGGATGCGCGCGCGACGCTCTCGGCCGAGTGGCCAAGAGCCCGACGAGCCGGATCAAGCAGAGGGGATGTGTTCATGTGCGACTCCTACGAACTCTAAAGGCGAGCACGCTGGACACTACACATACCACATGAATAATTTTCAATAAGTTTTATTGCTGCTCAATCAACACCGTATGGGTGTCGCCGTTGTCGGCGGTGACCGTGATGGTGTAGCCGTGCAGCGTCACCGAGTCGCCGGGCCCGAGCACCGGGAAGTCGTCAATCTCGCTGTCGCCGCTGTCGCCGGCCACCCTCACGGGCAGGTCGCCCGAGCCGATCAACGTGTCGACGGTGTACACGAGCACCCCTTCGGTCACCAGCCCGGGGAACGTGGTGCGGACCTTCGTGTCCGGATCCACCCATTCTGTGCCGGAGTCGTAGCCCGATGTACGGCGACTCTCCACCACGATCACGTTGTGGGCCGTCAGCGGCACGGCGGCCATCGCCAACCCGTCGCCCGGCCGCGTGAGGGGCGTGAGCGACACAGTGGCCCCGGCGCCGCTGTCGCAGTGCACCTGCGACGGATCCAGCCATCCGAGCTGCCACCGGCTCCAGCCCAGCATCTCCTCGAACGCGAAGCTGTGCCACGTGCCCGACGACGTGCTCCCGTCGGGGAAGCGCCACACAATCTGCAGCCGCTCGTCGCTGGACTGCGTTCGGAACTGGGCTCGCAGGCCCATCGGCCCCATGTCGACGAACGCCCACACGTCGTCGCCGGTGAGTTCGGGCAGTGTGTGCCGCTCCAAGTCGTAGGGGTACATGTCGAGCAGGCCCAGGTTGTGCGCTAGCTCGTGAGCAGCGACGCTGCCCCAGTGCGAGAGTTCACGGGGCTCTTCGAAGGGGAAATTGTTGTTGATGTGACGGGGCATTGACGTGCCGTCAGCCTCGATTGACCCGCCAGCCGAGCCGCCGCCGAAATGGGTGCTGGGCAGGACTACCGCCAGGCTGTTGAAGCCGCCGAAGTCGATCTCGTCGTCGACAAGGCCCACCGCGTCGGCATAGATGTCCCCACCGACGCTGAGGCCTCCAACGGCGCTCTCGGACAGGTAGTGCTCATAACTGTTGGGTGCGCGTAGCCACTCGGGGTGGAACACGAATTCGACATCGAGCGTGTTGTAGCTGTTCTTCTCGAGGTACTCCTCGGCCCATTCCAAGCCGAACGCGGCCTCCTCGTGGGTGGTGTGGGCGGCTTCGGCGTCGGGGAAGTCCACGAACAGCACCGCTACGCGCACTGTCCCCCGGGCGGGCGGTGCCCAGTCGGGCAGCGGGAATCCTGCCATGACGTGGCCTGGGATGCTGGCTGGCATGCAGTCCGCGGCGATGGGAGGCGATTCGCCACTGGCACCGGTCACATAGCTGCGGTGCTTGCCTTCGTCGTCGATGGTGTGGAACGCGATGCGCTGACCGTCTGGCGACCACCGCGGGGCGAGCGTGCGTAGGCCCTCGTCGAAGACGACCTCCTCGGCGATGCCGTCGACGTCGGCGACGACGATGGATGTCTTGGTCCCGTTGCCACGCGTGAAGGCCATGCGCTTGCCGTCGGGCGACCATGACAAGCCGCCGTTGAAGTACACACCCGCGTGCAAGCGGCGTGCATTGCCCCCATTGGGGTCCGACACAACCACATAGCCATCGGTCTCATAGGCAAGCTGGGCCCCGTCGGGCGACCACGCCGGCGAGTGCTCCCACCGATCCCCCTCGTTGAGCGCCTTGGGATTGTTGCCGAACGCCGTCATCACCACGATGTACCGGTCACTGTCAAGCCGGTGGCCGTGCTCGTCGCGGCCGCTGCCGGACTCACGCTCGAACGCGATCTTGCTGCTGTCGGGCGACCAGGCAGGCCAGCGGTCGATCTGATCGCCCTCCGTGCGCTGGTTGTTGTGGCTGCCGTCGATGTTGACGGTCCAGATGTGCGAAGACCAATGCCCGTTCTCGTCGTTCTGGCCGCGCACCTAGGCGATCCGGGTGCCGTCTGGCGACCACACCGGGGAGTGCAGGTAGGCGCTGTCATGGTGCACGAGCTTCTGGGCATCGGTGCCGTCGTTGTTGACGGTCCACAATGAGCCGTCCTGGTTGTAGACGAGGCGACTGCAGTCGGGCGACCAGGAGGGGTCCTCAGCACCGGTCGAGGGCACGAGCTGCACCGGCTCGTCGTCGATGGCGCCGCCGCAGGTGCCGGCGAGCAGCACGCCGGGAGCGGTGCTGAGCTCCTCGCCGTCCTCCCCATCGTCTTTGGCCTCGTCGTTCTCGCCGGCGTAGGGTTCTTCGCCGGTGAGGTAGGCGTCGATGGCCGCTTGTGACACGGCGGCATCGCCGCCGAAGACCTGCAGGCCCAGGGCGTCATGGGCGTCGCGGGCCGTGTCCAGGAAGGCTGCGGTGTCGGCGGGAATCTGGCCGGGATCGGCCAGCACCAGGGGGGCGCACAGGCGGCCCAGCAGGGGCGCCGCGCTGAACGAGTCGAACGGCACCCGCGCACGTGCCACGCCGATCGTGGCAGTGTCGAAGCAGGGCTTCCCGGCAGCGTCGCTGTAGCGGCCGTCGGCGAGCCCAGCGGCCTTCACCGCGGTGTCATATCGGGTGCTGCCGGCCACGCGGGAAACGTCGATGCCGAGGTCCTTGATTGACTGCTCGACTGCTTCTGACAGCGCTGCTGTGCCGCCCATCAGCACGACGTGGGAGATGCCGGCCTCGCTCAGATAGCCGCCCACCCCGGCATGCAGTTCGCCAGGCGAGCTGAGCAGCACCGGATGGATGCCCCGCGAAGCGATCGGGCCCGCCACCAGCGCATCGGCGAACACCTCGCCGCTGGCGATCACCGCCGTGGCGCCCAGCGCTCCCATGGCGCCTGGCGTGACCCGCCGAGCCGCTGCAACGCTGGTGCCGAAGCGGTCATCGCCCGCGACGCGCTCTGCCGAGATGCCGGCCGCTTCGAGCGCTTCGAGCACCCCGGCACCCACACCGCGTCCGGGGCCGTGCCCGCCTCCGCTGGCGTCGGGCCCCACCACCACCGCGCTCGAGACGCCCACTCGCTGCAGGAATTCCAGCGCATCAGCCCGCAGCTCGTCCGGCGGGGTCATCAGCACCGGCGCACCCAGCCCGCCGGCCACAGGCGCGGCCACCACCGCGTCGGTCCAACGCCGGCCAGACACCAGCACCACCGATGACAGCGAACCGCCCGCATCAGCGGCCACCGCCTCGGCGACCTGCAGCGACGTCACGTACCGATCCGCACCGCCATAGCGGGTGACCGACACGTCCGAGCCGTCGGTCTCGGCGGCGCCGGCCGCTGTGGCGGGAAGAACCAGCACACCGCCCAGCCCCACCAGCAAAGCCAGCACAGTCAGGCCCAGGCGACGCATCTGCGCGAACCTACTGCTGCGGCTGACAGGCTGTGTCGGCCGGTGGCGGCACTTCGAGATGCACGTGGAGATGCACGTGGAGGTGCCGCACCTAGGCGCAATACCGGGATGCAGCACCTGGTGCCACAATCATCGTTGTGCCCACCGTCGTAGAGGGTTCCAAGACGTGGCGCAGCGCTAGCTGGTGGGCGCTGCTGGGCATCGGTTTCGTGGTGGCCGGGCTGCTCCTGTCAGCGTGCTCGAGCGGTCTGAACCGGCTGAGCAGTGTGAGCTACATAGTGGTGCCGCACCCCGATGACGAGATGCAGGCCTGGTCGCTGATCGAGGACACGCCCGACACGTACAAGGTCTTCATCATGCTGACCCGAGGCGAGCAGACCGCCTACTGCGGCTCGCCCGGGCTCGACGAGGGCACTGGCGAGGCAGCCCCGACGCCGTGGCCGCAGGGCCGCTGGACAGCTTCGTGCGAGGAGGCTCGGGTGAACTCGTTCTTCGACTTCATCAGCGGCATGGCCGGCAACGAACAGGGCCTGCCTGCCGCGTTCGACGAACTGGGCGCGCAGGGTCCGTTCGGAGCCAACGGCGCCACCATCTGCCGCTTCGACGACAACGACTGCATCGAGGACCGCTCGGCGCTGGTGTGGAGCTCGTCGCTGGCCACGGTGGTCTGGTTCAACCTGGGCGATGGTGATCTGACTGCCGAAGAAGCCGCCTGGGCCATTGCCGCCGTGCGCGACAACCAAGCTGTGCTCGGCATCGATGCAGTGATCGAGGGCCTGCAACCGGGCGATGTTCAAGTTCCCGAGGAGCAGCAGGGCGATGGGCGACCAGCCGAGCGGCAACTGATCGGTGCCAGCTACTGGAACAGCTCCCACCCCGGCTGTTTCGTGTACGAGCACGCCGATCACCTCGCGGTACGCGAGGCGCTGTGGAACACCGACTTCGGTCTCGGCGAACAGATCGTGGCAACCTGCGGGAGCGATCCTGAGGCTTCGCTCAGCGCCGAGGTGACGCAGGCACGGTTCGACGACGCCTTCGAGATATCCGGCACCGAGCGCATCGGCGCGCACGTCGTCTACTACGGCTGGCTGTGGAGCGACAGCCCGGGTTATTGGGCTGGCGATCACACCGGCCAGGACGAGCTGTTCCACCGCCGTCAGGCGTTTTGGGTCCGGTACGCCGATTCGTGACCGCTGTCGCCGTCGCAGTCACTGCCACCGTCGTCGTCGCGCAGCGCGTTCGGCTACTTCCGCCAATCCCTCCGGGCGCGCTGAGGGCCTCACTAGCGTCGACGAGGTGAGCGACGAGGCGGCATCTGGACGGGCGCGCTTCGCATCGGTCGACACGTTCCGCGGGGCGGTGCTCGCGCTCATGCTGTTTACGCCCGCCACGGGCGCCGGCGGCTACGCCTGGCTCCGTCATGCCGAATGGGACGGCCTCACCGCGTCGGACTGGCTGTTCCCCACCTTCCTGGTCACGAGCGGGCTGAGCCTGTCGTTCCTGCTTCGTGATGTGCCGACACGGGCGACCTACACGCGGCTGATCCGCCGGCTCGTGCTGCTGGTGGCGGCCGGGCTGATCTACAACGCATACGGCTCGTCGTGGTTCGACCTCTCCGAGCTGCGGTTCACCGGTGTGCTGCAGATGATCGGCATCTCGGGAGCGTGTGCGGCTGCGGTGGTGCTGGCGAGCCGGGCGGTGTCACCCAAAGGCGGCGACGCCGTCTGGTGGATCGTCGGCGTGGCCACCGCCATCGCCGCGCTCTACGGCCTGGGCCTGGAATTGCTGTCGTGCGATCCCGTGGGCCGCTGCAGCCCGTACCTGGCGGTGGACACGGGCCTGCTCGGCGACAGCCACGTGTACCGGGGCGGCCAGGCCGGTTGGGACCCCGAGGGCATCGTTGCCTCTGTCGCAGCGTCGTCGCTCGTCCTCTACGGCTACGCAGCCGGCGTGCTGCTGCGCCGCCACGGGCGCTCCAGCCCCTCCGCAACGTTGGCCAACGTGGGCGCACTGGCGTCGCTGTGCTTCGTCGCCGGGCTGGCCGTGTCGCAGTGGATGCCGTCCAACAAGCGCCTGCTGACGCCGGCGTTCGTGCTGCTCGCCGCAGGGGTGGCGCTGGCGGTGTTCTGCGTGATCTACCTGCTGGCCGACGTCGGCAGGAACGGCGGGAGCGACGAACGCTGGCAGTGGCATCAGCGCCGCGCCTGGCACCCCCAAGCCCTCTGGCGCCACTGGAACTGGCCGTTCGTGGCCTTCGGCCGGAATGCACTCATCGTCTTCCTGCTCGAACGGTTCCTGCTGCAATCCGCCAAACACGTGCACGTCGGCGACCGGTCAATCCAGGAGCGGCTGCTCGAAGACATCCTGCCGTTCGGCGAGCCCGGCGTGCACCTGGCCTACACCGCCCTGCTCCTGCTGGCCGTGTTCGCAGTGGTAGGCCACCTGCACCGCCACCGCCTCTACCTGGCGCTCTAGCAACACTCACGGCGAGCCACGACCGGGACTGTCAGAAATTCTGTGTAAGCGGCGTGGTCTGAGGGTCCGCAGCGGGCTGCTGTGGGCCGGAGAGGATCATGTCTGTGACTGATCTTGACATG
>NZ_JAPYOK010000047.1:0-5784 GCF_028283155.1 Candidatus Poriferisodalis multihospitum
TCGGCCCAGGCAGTCATGGCAACACGCTTGGCCACCAGGTCCTCATACGAGCGAGGCATGTGCCACGCCCGGTTGGCCCGCCGCCCGTCGCCGATGTCGAACGTCATCAGTTCCTGATTTGCAGCCTAGAAGTCGTACAGGCCGGCGATCGCCCGGCAGCTCTCGGCGAATGCCGGATGCTCCGCGACTCGCGTGATCAGCTCGCCGTCCAGGAACACCGCCCGGTCGGTGTCGAGCGCAGCCAGATGCGCCCGCCCGTCCTTCACCGCGCCTGGCTTCATGCCAAGACAATAAGGACTCAGGCCAGCAGGCACATGTGCCGTAGCTGTGGAGGCGGCAGGAGACTCGGCGACGTTGCGACCGGTTCCCTCTTGGATGCACCGTGCTGTGTCGATGCCGTCGGCGAGGACTGCGGGGCAGTACGAATCTCTCGTCTGCCGGATCGCTGGTCGCCGCGGGTCCTGTCGCCTCCACAGCGGGCGCACCTACCGGCGCGACTCCGAAGAGGCTGTGAGTCAGTTCATCGGCACCAGCTCGGCGGTGCCGAAGACCACGCGGAAGCGGACGCACCAGACCGACACCGTGTTGTAGCGGTCAAGATCGATGCCCGCGGGAACCACATAGTTCTGCGCCCCGATGTTGCCCTTCAGGTCGCCCAAGTCGATGAAATCGTCCACGAGGTCGCCGACCGAAGCGTCCGGACCCGCCGTGTGCAGGTACACGTTCAGATCGGGACCGTTGTCGGTGGCGAAGTCGTCGTCGAACCGCAAGAAGGTCTGCGTGCCGTCGGTGAGCACCACCGCCGTGCCCTCGGCAGGGTGCGACCGGGGTCCGAAGCTGCCGACATAGGCAACCCGGACGGCCGGTTCAGCCTCCGTGGTGGGCGGCGGGGCGGCCGCTGTGGTGGCCGGCGCGGTGGCCGCGGGCTCGTCCGCGTCGGCCGCCGATTCGCCGTCGCTCGTCGCGCCGGGCTTCGCAATCTTCTCGCCTGCGGGATCAGACTCGCCTCCCTCAGTCATCCTCGCCGACTCATCAGCATGTTCGCCGACCGACATCGACTGGTCGGTGACCGGCTGCTCGGACTCGGCGGTCTCGCCAGCGTCGCCAGCGGCAACGGTTGCCGTGGTGGCCGTGTCGAGCGCTTCGCTGATCAGCGCATCGATATCGGCCTCGACAGCGAACTCGGGGCCCTCCTCGTCGACCACCTCGTCCACGAAGATCAGATGAAACGCAAAGAGAAAGAACACCAGGTAGATGCCGACCCCCACCACAGCGGCGAGTCCGGTGCCGAGCGCCCAGCGCCCGCCGGTGGATCGGGGAATCAGCCTTGACAGGAACCTCATGCAACTTCCCTCATGAATTCTCGTACTCCATGCCTCAACCGTAGGAGCCAAGCGGGCCCTCTCATGGTCAGGGGCGGCAAGTTCAAGACCGGTGGCGCGACAAGATCAGCAGCACACCGACCAGCACGAACACGCTGCCGGCCATATAGGGGATCGACACGAACCCGAACTCCCACGCGTACCGCACCGTGCAGGGACTGGTCAGACTGCACGTCGTAGCGCCCTCAAGATCGGGAAAGTGCTGCAGCAGGTAGTGCCACGTCGACATCGCTGCGCCCGCCACGCACATCGGCAGCCCGTACAGGTGAACCCCCCGGTCCCGCCGCAGCCAGCCCACGATCAGCACCAACGCGAGCGGGTACATGGCGATGCGCTGAAACCAGCACCAGCGGCACGGCTCCAGATGCGCTATCTCCGACAGGTACAGCGAGCCGAGCGTGGCACCCAGCGCAAGCAGCGCCGCAACTCCCACCAGCGCCCGGGCACCGACTACCCCCGCCCCGCGGGCGTCCGAGCCGCGCCCACGTCGTCGCACGGCCACGAGACTCACCGAGGCGACATTGCACGCCAGCGCAGCCACCGCAAACAGCCGGAGCATCTGATCCAACGACACCGTCGCTCAGCGTGCCAGACGCACACGCCCACCACGCGCGACAGGCTTCAGATGGCGGAGCGGCCCGGCCGGCTCAACGGAATCCACAGCGACAGGAACGCCACGCTGGCAGCCACCAGGAAGAACACCAGCGCATGCTGGTAGTAGATGAGCGAACCAGGACCGGAGTCCTCGGTGAGCAAGGCGAAGAACGCCGCGATGCCGATGGCCGCCGACGCATAGCGCAGCGTGTTGAACAGCCCGCTGACCTCGCCGAAGAACTTCTCGGGCACCGCCTTGAGCGCCACGCTGTTCAGCAGCGGCACGCACATGCCCCAGCCCAGGCCGAACAGGATGATGCTCGGCGCCATGGTGAACCAGTAGTTCGGCTCGGTGCCCAGCGTCAGCACCATCCAACCGGTCGACCCGATCTGCATGGCGGCGCCTGTGCGGCAGAACACGATTGCCGACCAGCGTTCGCCCAGCCGGCTGAACGTGATGGTGGAGAAGCCCGCAGCGATCGGTCCAAGCGTCAGAGCGAGCCCGACAACGGCGACGTCGTAGTTCCAGACGTTCTGCAGGAACAGCGGCCACAGCAGCCACAGCGACTGCGATGAGATGCCGACCAGGAAGTTGGCCAACTGCGTCATCCACACAGCACGGCGCCGCAGCAGGTGCAGGTTCAGCAACGGTTCGGAATGGCGCAACGAGTTGACGATGAAGACCGCCAGTGCGATCACGCCGACCCCGGCAAGCGCGAGCGCCACCGGGGACAGGAACCCCCAGTCCTTGCCCTGCATGAGCGGTGTCACGATGGCCAGCAATGCCACGGTGACCGCAGTTGCCCCCACGATGTCCAGCCGCTGATGCTTGGTCTGTGTGGGCTGCTCGCGCAGCACTCGCAAGCCGATCACGAACAGCAGCGCCGCTATGGGGGCGCTCACGAAATACAGCACACGCCAGCCCGTCACGGCCAGCACCAGCGTGGACACCTGCGGGGCAATGGCTGCAGCCAGCGGTCCCGACGCCGACCACAGCCCCACGGCCGTCGTCCGTCTCGACTCGGGGAACAACGGCAGCACGAGACTCAATGAAGCCGGAAGGATGGCTGCGCCGCCGATGGCTTGCAGAACACGCGCCAGGTTCAGCGTCCACACTGTGGGCGCGATGGCGGAGAACACGGCGGACAGCGCGAACAGCGCCAGCCCGACCTGGAAGATGCGCTTGCGACCGATCCGGTCGGCGAGACGACCTGCCAGCGGCAGGAACGCGGCCGTGCCGATCATGAAACCGGCGATGCCCCAGCCCACATCGGAGGCCGTGGCGCCGACAAAACCGTCCCGGATGGAGTCGAGCGCCAAGTTGGAAGCGGTGCTGTTGAAGCCCACCAGCACGGTGCCCATGGACGCAACAGCGAGCGCTCGCCACGCAGCGCCCGAAACCGGTTCGGGGGCTGCGGCCCGGCGGTTGGGGGACCTCGGCTGTCCAGGCGGCTCGGCGACTGGCGAGATCGTCGGCGGAGACGGTGCGAGCGCCGGCACAGAGCCGCCGCATTGAAAGTCATGATCGGACCGCTGGATCGTCGGGATGCCGGCCCCGGCCGAGCTACCCGGCCCCTGCCGCAGCTCCGCCCCTGCCGAAACACCAGCCCGTTGCCGTGAGTCCGTGGCAACCGGCAGCACCGGCGGCACCCGCGCCGGATCGACCTGGCTGAGGTCGATCTCGTTGCGCACCTAGGCCAGCGTACGGCGCAGTCGACGCCGCCAATCGCGAGAATCGAATACCACTTAGAGAACCGTCAACAGCATTGCTTCCAAGCACAAACCCCAGCGGGCGACAACCTGCCGGCGGCTGGATCAACGACCGTGGAAGACCGGCTCGCGCTTTTCCACGAAGGCCTGCGCGGCCTCCTTGTGGTCGTCGGTCTGGCCAGTGTGGATGTGGTGCGCCGCCTCCATGTCGAGGCACTCGCCCATGTCGCCATGAACCGCCCGGTTCAGGTTCTCCTTCATGTACCGGTACGCCACGGTCGGGCCGTTGGCCAGCCGCCGGGCGATGGCGCCCACCTCGTCCATCAGGCTCTCGGCGGGGAAAACGCCGTTCACCAGGCCCAGCGACACCGCCTGATCCATATCGACCCGATCCGACAGGAAGTACAGCTCACGAGCCTTGGCCGAGCCGATCAGCCGCGACATGAACCACGTACCGCCGTAGTCGCCGCTGAAGCCCACCCGGGCGAACGCCGTCGTCATGATCGCGTTGGGCGCCGCGTAGCGCAGGTCGCACGCCAGCGCCAGCGACAGCCCGGCCCCCGCCGCCGCACCAGGCAGCGCCGCGATGGCCGGCTTGGGCATCTCGTAGAGCTTCCCCGCCGTGTCGCGCTGGTTGCGTCGCTGCAGATGCACCCTCGCGTCGTATTGCAGCGCGCTGCCGCCGCCCTCGCCCCCACGGGCCGCCATGCCCTTCACGTCGCCGCCGGCGCAGAACGCCCCGCCCGCGCCGGTGAGCACCACGCAGCCCACATCGGACGCCGACTCGGCATCGGCCAGCGAGGCCACCAGCCCGTCGAGCATCTCGTTGGACATGGCGTTGCGACGCTCGGGACGGTTCAGCGTGACGGTCATCACGCCTTCAGTCACCTCGACGACAATGTCGTCAGTTCCGGTGTCGAAGACTCGGTCAGCCATCTGTGGACTCCTTGCTCACATCGACCGCCCGCGCAGCCGACACATCTGATCCCGAAGTATCGCGAACCGGAGCGACATGTGCCTCAGAAGCTGAGCCGGCAGGCGAGGCTGCGGCCCGAGCGGCGCGCAGCCGCTGGGATCGGATCGGCACCTCAGCGCAGGGCCCCTCAGACGTCGTGCGCTATTGGAAAATAACGGTGCCTTGTGCTGCGCGGTTGACGACGCCCGGGGCCCAGACGAGGGCGAGGCTGAGCTGGTTTCCGCTGCCGATGGTGACGGGTACGGTGATGGTCTGCAGCTGGCCGGTGAAGACGACGCGGATGTTGCTGCCAAGGTTGCCGTCGCGTACGGGGGCCAGCAGGACCGGCACGCTCCTGGCGGGTTTGCAGTCGAGGCTGACGGTGAAGGCAACAGTGCTGTCGGTTCGCATGGCCGTGGGGTTGCCGATCGACAGCGTGGGCTTGTCGACGCAGGTACCGTCGGGCGGGGGCGGTGGGTCGTCGTTGTCGGAGACGGCGATCGTCGCCGTCTTGGACGCGCCGAGGTCGTAGTCGGCTTCGTCGACGAGTGTCGCGGTGACCGTGCCGTCGGGCTCGTCGGCTGAGTCGTCGGCGGTGGCGACCGTGAGGGTGGCGGTGCCGGACGCTGGGATGGTGACTGTGCGCTGGCCGGCGGTGACGCCGAAGTTGCCGCTCGCGGTGATCGCAACCGTCACGTCAAGGTCGGCTGTCGGCGCGGGGCTGGCGCTGAGGGTGAAGCTGGCCGAGCCGCCCTCGGTGACGCCGCTTCCGCCGATGATCGAGACGACCGGGACCACCACCGGCGGGTCGTCGTTGTCGGCGACGGTGGCGGTCTCGGAGTTGGGCGAGCCGATGGTGTAGTCGCTGCCCGCGTTGAGTGTCAGGGTGACCGTGCCGTCGGGCTCGTCGGCTGAGTCGTCGGTGGTGGCGACCGTGAGGGTGGCGCTGCCCGATGTGGGGATCGTCACCGTCTGGGAGCCGGCGGTGACGCCGAAGTCGCCGCTCGCAGTGATCGTGACGCTGACCGCCAGATCAGCCGATGGCACCGGGCTGGCGGTGACGGTGAAGGTAATGCTGTCGCCCTCGGTCCCGCCTGTCGCGCCGGCGATGTTCACCACAGGCGGCGGCGGCGGCGGTGGCGG
>NZ_JAPYOK010000048.1:0-3439 GCF_028283155.1 Candidatus Poriferisodalis multihospitum
GTTGTCGATCTGGGTGAGGCCGCCGCGTCTCCAAGGGATGATGTGGTGCGCTTCGCACTCGTCGGGCACAGCACCGCAGCCGATGCATGCGCCGTCGCGGGCGATCAGGGCGCGGCGCTGGGCTGCGGTGGGTGCTCGTGCGGCGGTGACCTCGTAGAGGGGTGTGAGCTGCTTGCCGAACAGCACAACCGAGATGTCGGCATTGCAGCAGAGTCTGTCGACGACGCTCGCAGGAATCGGGCCGGTGCCGGCCACCTCGCCGATACCGCCGTGCTCGCCGAGCAGGTCTGCGAGCTCAGCCCTCACGATCATCTGCGTGGACGGGCGCTTGTGGGCCGTGCTGGCGTCGCTGCGGGGCGTGCCATCACCCAACGTGCCGCCCCTCGGCAGGCTGACCTCTTCTCCGGAGGTGGAGCCACTGCCTGCCGACGACTCGTCGCTGCCGTCTGTGCTTCCGGCGACGGTGCCGCAATGGGTAGTCGCAGGCGCGGCGTGGCTGAGAATGCGATCGAGAGCGTCAGCCATGCGTTGATCGCGTGTCCGCACGGCGTTGGTGCCTGATGAGCCGTTGACTGCGGCACCGGCGTGCGCTGCCTCGCGCAGGCCAGCATCGCGCAGGGCGGAGTCGTCGGAATTCGCGGCTGCGCGATTGCGTTGCAGTCGGCGGTCGGCCTGGCGGAGGCGTTCGGCCTCAGCGCGGATTCGGGCCTGGATGCGGGCGCCCATCTCCGCGTCGAACGCGCCGCGCATCTGCACGGTGCCGTCTTCGCCGTTCCAGAAGCGCACGTTGCGGTTGCGCCGGTTACGGCGATGCCGCTCGGTGAGGTCTGCGGCACTCTGGTGCTTCGCAGTCCAGCGCTGGGATGCGTGGGCGAACTCGTCGGGTGGCAGCGTTTTGGCGAGGCTTACCAGTTCGGCATCGCCCTGCACTGCTTCGGGGCTGGTATGACGTGCAGCGCGGGCCAGACGAGCGGCGTTCGCCATGCTCATCTCACCTTGGGTCAGCGCGGATTGGGCTTCGGGAAGCTGCTCAAGCTCCGCGGCCACGCGCACATTGCGCGCCGCATCCGAACGCGGCACGGCGGCGACCTGATGCAGCACGCCAGCGCCGCCGTCGCCGTGGCATTCGCGCCGCGCAATCTGCGACGCCACGGCCGTTTCGAGCGTCTCGAGCCTGGCGCGCAGCGGCTTGGCCAGCCCCAGCGCTTTGCGCAACTCCGCCGTAGGCGCCGCATCGACGCCGTCGAGCGCTGCTGCGAGCGAGTCAAGCGCCTGCCGCACCTGAGAGAACATGCGTTCACTCTACCGGCACCCTGTGACAAACGAACGTTGCTTCGTACAAACGAATGTTACAGGGCCGTTACGTTCTATTTTGCTAATGACTGATCTATTCCATAGTCTTTCAAGACTCACTCCCCCGAGTTGCTTCTGCCCCAAGAACCGAGGTGGCCGCGCCCCAGCGGGCCGGGTACGGGTGCGCCGTCGGGCTGGACAGCGGCCGAGAGCGCCGACCGGGCCGGCACCCCTCTCTTGTTTTCTTTGGGCTCAGCTCGACGGGCTGAACTGGATGGGCAGCGGGTGGCCTGCGCGGGTGAACATGTCCTGCAACATCCGCAGGGTCATGCCCCAGATCACGCGTCCGTGTCCCACTTCGATTCCCGGGAAGCGTTCGTCGGGCCTCGGCGGGTAGTGGTAATCGATGTGGCGCCCCGGATCAGCCAACTCCAGCGCCGACACCCAGAACGCGTCGGCGACTTCGTAGTTGAGGGTCAATTCGGGACGGTCGCCCTCGAGCCAGCAGACGTGCGGGGTCACCCGCAGGGCGGCGCCGCGCCAACGCGGGTTGCCTTCCAGGTCATTGAGCCGGCCGAGCCAGCGAACCCCGGCGTCCGCGGTGATGTCGAATCCGATTTCCTCGCGGCTCTCGCGCACTGCCGTGTCGAACGTGTCATCGTCATCAGGCTCGGTGCGGCCGCCCGGAAACGCCATGTGACCCGACCACGGGTCCCCGTTGCGGATCGCGCGCTCGATGAACAGCATCTCGGGTCCGCGCTCACCGGTTCGCACTACGGCTGCTACGGCGGCCGTTGGACCCTGATACGGGATGTCCAAGTCTTGGCTGAGCACGTCGGACAAGCGCGCATCTGTGAAAGCTTCGGTGACAGTGTGCCGCCCAACCACAACGCCGCAGCGTAGGTGGCCGAGCTCTGTCGGCTCCGGGCTGGCCCCGGGTCGCCGCTGCTACCGTCGCCGTGATGACCGCCAGCGCCGCTGACGCCGCCGACTCCGACAGCCCCGGCACTGTTGACGATCCCATCGCCGGCATGGAAGCTGCGGCATTCGAGGCGTTCGTGAGCGAGGTCGCCCACTTCCGGGACACCGTCGTGGCCCCCGGCGTGAATCGCTGGGAGACCGAGAAGCGCATGGCGCCCGAGGCCCTGCAGGAGGCATCCGGGATCGGGCTGCTGGCCATGGAAGTGCCCACCGCACTGGGCGGGCTCGGGATGAGCTTCGCCCAGAAGTGCCGAATCACCGAGGTGCTCAGCGCTGTCTCGATGCCGTTCGCGTTCAGCCTCGTCAATTCCGGCAACGTTGCAGCACGAGTGGCGCAGCGCGGCACCGAACGCCACCGTGAGCTGTACCTGGCCGACCTGATGGCCGGTCGCCGCTTCGGTTCCACCGCGCTGACCGAACCGGGCGCAGGCAGCGACTTCGCCAACATCGCCACCACCGCGACGCCCGTCGACGGCAGATGGCGGCTCGATGGCGCCAAGGCCTGGATCACCAATGCCGCGCACTCCGACGTCATCTTCTGCTACGCGCAGACCGAACCAGGCTCTCGGGGTCGTGGCATCGCGCTGTTCCTCATCGACGGCACCCGGCCCGGCTTCGAACGGCTGCCGCCCTACGAGCTGGCCGGCGGCCATCTCATCGGGACGGGCGGCTTCCGGCTGGACGGCTACGTTGCCGAAGCCGATGACCTCCTCAGCCCCGCGGGAGAAGCCTTCATCGCGGCCCTGTCGAGCGTGAACGGCGCCCGCACCTATGTCGCGGCCATGTGCTGCGCCATGGTGGAAGCCACGCTGGCGAGCGCAGTGCGCTACGGCGCCGAGCGCGAAGCGTTCGGCAAGCCCGTCATCGCCCACCAGGGACTCGCCTGGAAGCTGGCGGGCGTGCAGAACCGCCTCGAGGCCGCCCGGCTGCTCACCCGGCGAGCCGTCGAAGCGGTGACCGAATCGCTGCGTACTGGCGACGCGACCGGGGCGATCTTGCCCGCCGCCCACGCCAAGAAGTTCGCCACCGAAACGGCCGAGGCCGACATCGCCACATGCATCCAAGCCATGGGTGCTGAGGGCCTGCGCAGCGACCACCCCGGGGGCCACCACCTCGTCGGCGCCCGCATAGCGAGCTACGTGGACGGCAGCACCGAGATCCAGAC
>NZ_JAPYOK010000049.1:0-5944 GCF_028283155.1 Candidatus Poriferisodalis multihospitum
GGCCGTCGACGGCCCGTACGCCCAAATCGTCGATCTCGAAGAGGGGTGCATCAGGCGCTGTGTTGGCCACTGCCATCAACCGCAGTGTATGGCTGGCCCTAAATGCCTCAACCGGCGCCGGGCCCCGGCCGGCCGGCCCGTGAGCGCGGCCCTTAGTCCCAGAGGCTGTCGACCACGTCGAGCCACAGCTGGGTGGTGAGCGCCAGCGACTCGATGTCGATGCGCTCGTCGTTCCCGTGGAACCGGGCGCCGAAGTCGGCGCCGTCGAGCTCGGGGCTGAACAGGCCGGCGCCGTACGCGACCGCGCCCATGTCGCGATACACCCGGGAGTCGGTGAAACCGATGATGAGCTGCGGCGTCAGCCGGGCCGTCGGGAAGCGCCGCTCCACCGCCACCTCCAGTGCGTCCCACAGCGGCGTCTCGACCCGGCTCAGCGATGCCGGGTCGTTCATGATGATCTCCACCTCGACCTGGTCGGCCAGATCACCGAGCGCCTCGTCGAGATGCGCCTGCACCTCAGCAGCGCCCTCGCCGGGCAGCGTCCGCACGTCCACTTCGATGTCGACGTGATCGGGGATGACGTTCGTCTTCATGGCGGTGGGCGCCCCGAGGACGTTCGGCGAGAACGATGTGTGGGTGCACGAGTACAGGTGCGCTGCGGCCGACGCGCTCGGATGGGCATCCAGCCAGTCCTCGATGAGGGTCTCGTCGAGCATGATGGCCTTGGTCTCGTCATCGACGCCGAGCGTGTCGACCTGCTCGCGCCACAGCTCGTGGAACTTCGGCGGGGGCCGGTACTGCGAGATCCGGTGCACCACCGCGGCGGCCTTCACCAAGGCGTTGTCCTGACGGAACGGGCGTGAGCCGTGGCCGGGCCCGTTCTCGGTCAGCACGTAGTCGGCGCCGATGACATCCCAGTGGTTCTCGGCCATCCAGCGAGCGCCGTAGTTCGAACCGGCTTCCTCGTCGGCGCAGGCGAAGTAGATGAGGTCGCCCTTGGGCCGGTAGCCGGTCAGGGCCAGGTGCCGCATTGCCACCGCCATCGAGGACGTGAGGTTGAGCATGTCGACGGCGCCGCGGCCCCAGACTTCGCCGTCGACCAGTTCCCCGCCGAACGGATCGCGGCTCCAGCCGTCACGATTCACCGGCACCACGTCGGTGTGGCCCATCAGGCACAGGGTGGGGGCGTTCGGGTCGCTGCCCTCGATGCGGGTCACCAGCGACCGCCGGCCAGGCGCCGCGTCGAAAACTTCGAGATCCAGTCCGGCGCCTTCGAGGTAGGCCTGAAGTGTGTCGGAGTTGCGGACCTCGCCGCCTGATTCGGGCGTGCCGTAGTTGACGCACTCGTTGCGGATCAGGGTCTGCAGCAGCTCGACGGTCTGACCGGTGCGACGGTTCTCGTCGCTGGTCCCGGCAGTGAATGACTGGCTCATGGGGAGCAACTTACGCGGCGGCGTGGGTGCGACTGTGGTCGAATGACCCGATGAACTCGGGCTCTGGGAACGAAGCGGGCATCTGCGGGCTGCCTGCCACACAGATGGCGGCCATGCTGGCCGGCGGCGAGATCTCGGCGCGGGAGCTGCTGGCGGCACATCTCGAGCGCATCGAGCAGGTCAACCCCGCTCTCAATGCCATCGTCACGTTCACGCCGGAACTGGCGGCCGAGCGCGCCGCCGCTGCCGACGAGGCGCACGCCCGCGGCGAGTCGCTGGGACTGCTGCACGGGCTGCCCGTGGCCCACAAAGACCTGGCGCTGACCGCCGGTGTCCGCACCACCATGGGCTCGCCGCTGTTCGCCGACTTCGTCCCCGACATCGATGCCCTGGTGGTGGAACGCCAGCGCGAAGCCGGGGCGGTGATGGTGGGCAAGACCAACACGCCCGAGTTCGGCGCCGGCTCGCACACGTTCAACCCGGTATTCGGCATCACCCGCAACCCCTACGACGTCGGCAAGACCTGCGGCGGCTCCAGCGGGGGCGCAGCAGTGGCGTTGGCCGCCCGGATACTGCCGCTGTGCGACGGGTCAGACCTGGGCGGCTCGCTGCGCAACCCGGCTGCGTTCTGCAACATCGTGGGCTTCCGGCCCTCGCCGGGACGGGTGCCGTCGACCACCGCAATGGATGCTTGGTTCCCGCTGGCCGTCGAGGGTCCGATGGCCCGCACGGTCGGTGACGTGGCGTTCTTCCTGCAGGCGCTGGCCGGCCCCGATGACCGCTCG
The DNA here is from genome assembly GCF_028283155.1 of Candidatus Poriferisodalis multihospitum. Taxonomy (NCBI): domain Bacteria; kingdom Bacillati; phylum Actinomycetota; class Acidimicrobiia; order Acidimicrobiales; family Candidatus Poriferisodalaceae; genus Candidatus Poriferisodalis; species Candidatus Poriferisodalis multihospitum. The sequence goes on from NZ_JAPYOK010000049.1 coordinate 2,219, forward strand.
CCGGTGTCGAACCAGGAATCGCCGGATGTTTTCGCCGGTGCGCTGGAGCGCGATCTGCGCGATGTGCGGGTGGCATGGTCGCCCGACGCCGGCGGGCTGCCCGTCGACCCAGCGGTGCGGGCAGCCACGGCGAACGTGCCCGACGTGCTCGCCGACCTGGGCTGCGAGGTGGTCGAGGCGTGGCCCGACCTGTCCGATGCGCCGCAGGTCTTCCAGGCCCGACGCGCCTGGTTGTTCGCCCTCGGCTTCGGACCCTTGCTGTCCCAGCACCCTGGCCAGTTCAAGGAGACATTGGCTTGGAACATCGAACAGGGGCTGTCGATGCCGATCGGCGAATACGCCGACGCCTGCCGGCGCCACACCCAGCTGTTCGCCCGCATGGACGAGTTCATGTCGGCCGGCGGCGGCTTCGAGTTCATGGCCTGCCCGACCACCCAGGTGCCGCCGTTCGATGTCGAGGTCGAGTACCCCACCGAGATCGAAGGCGTCACCTTCGACACCTACATCGACTGGATGCGCTCGTGCAGCGACATCACCGTCACGACCCATCCAGCGATCTCGGTGCCGGCCGGATTCACCGCCGACGGCTTGCCAGTCGGCCTGCAGCTCGTCGGCCGCCACCGCGCCGACCGCTCGGTGCTGGAGCTGGCCCACGCCTGGGAGTCGGCCACCCGCCACATTGACCGCCTCCCGCCTCTGCCGGGCTGACGCTCCGCCCCCGACGTCAAGCGCCGGCCCGAAAATCGGGGGTCGGCACCGCAGGCCGCTCGCTAGCCTGCCGCCCGTGTCCGAGGCGGTGTCGAACGGATCCGTAACAGCCATCGAGGCCCACGGGCTGGTGCGCGACTTCGGCGCCAAGCGCGCCGTCGACGGAGTGGACCTGCTGGTGCGCGAAGGCGAGATCTTCGGGTTCCTCGGGCCGAACGGCGCCGGCAAGAGCACCACGGTGCGGATGCTGTGCACGCTGCTGAGCCCGACGGCCGGGACGGCCCGGGTCGCCGGCTACGACGTCGAGAAGAGCCCGGGTGAGGTACGCATCCGCATCGGCGTTGCAATGCAGGAAGCGGCGCTCGACGACAAGCAGACCGGCCGCGAGATCCTCGATCTGCAGGCCCGCCTGTACGGCCTGCGCCCCGCAGACCGGGCTGCGTCCATCGCCCAAGCCATCGATCTGGCTGACATCGGCGATGCCATCGACGCCCGCATCTCCACCTACAGCGGCGGCATGAAGCGCCGTCTGGACCTCGCAGCATCGCTGATCCACGCTCCTGAGGTGATCTTCCTGGACGAGCCGACGACTGGTCTTGACCCCGTCAGCCGGGCACAGGTCTGGGACGAGGTGCGCCGCCTGAACAGCGAATTGGGCGTGACGGTTTTCCTCACTACGCAGTACATGGAGGAGGCTGATGCGTTGTCCGACCGGGTGGCGATCCTCGCCGACGGCCGAATCGTGCAGCAGGGCACGCCCGCCGAGCTGAAACGGGCGGTCGGGTCCGACGTGATCGTGGTTGATCTGGAACCGGGTGACATCGCACGGGCAGCAGAGGTGGCGGGCACCGTGCCGGGCGCAGACGGGGTGACCGCCGGCCGGCTCGGTGTCACGATCGCGACTGCCGACGGGGCAGGACTCGTCGGCGCCGTGGCTGTGGCCTTGGCGACCGCCGACGTGCACCCGACAGCGCTCACCGTCCGTACGCCGTCGCTCGACGACGTGTTCCTGCAAGCGACCGGGTATCGCATGGCCGCCGCTGAGGAGGCTGCGGCCGAAGGTGCAGTCGCGACCGAGGAGGCTGCTGCCGGGAGCGCAGTCGCAGCCGAAGCATCGGGAGACGAGGTACGTGACGGTCGACTGGCCGCCCCCGGAGGTGGGTCGTGACCGACGCAACCATCACCCCTGGCGGCGGCCTGACGAATCGGGTCAGCTTCCTCACCGACATTGCCACGATTGCCCGGCGAGCCGTGCGCAGCGTGGTGCGGGAGCCCGAGTACGTCGTCCCGGCGCTGATCATTCCCTTCTTCTTCTTCGTGGTGAACACGGGTGCGCTGGAGTCCTTCGTGGAGCGCCAGGCCCCCAGCGGCAGCACCGTCGGTCTCGACTACCGGGCGTTCCAGCTTCCCGTGGCGATCATCTTCGCTGTCACGGGAATCTCACGAGCCAGCGTGCTCGTGATCGACATCCAGTCCGGCTATCTCGACCGGATGCTCGTGACGCCGATACGGCGATCCACGCTGCTGTTCGGGCTGATGGTGGCCGACATCGTCATGGCGCTCGGATTGGCCTTGTTCGTGGTCGCTCTCGGGCTCGTGTTCGGTATCTGGTTCGAGACGGGCGTCTTGGGGCTCTTGGTCTTCCTGCTCCTCGCGATTGCCTGGAGCGTGGCCTACAGCGGCATCCCGTACACGGTGGCATTGCGCACCGGGAACCCCGCCGCAGTGAACTCGTCGTTCCTGATCTTCTTCCCGTTCGCGTTTCTCACGCCGTCATACCTGCCGCGCGATCTGATGGGCGGCTGGCTCGAGGCGGTGGCGGCGTGGAATCCCGTCACCTACCTGATGGAGGGCATGCGAGCACTGCTGTTCATGGGTTGGGATGGGCTCGCCATAGTGAAGGGTGCCGCGGCCATCGTCGGGCTCGCGATCGTGACCTTCTACATAGCGTTCAGGTCGCTGGGCCGTCGCGTAGCGACGGGTTAGACGCAGCCGTCGCGTAGCGACGGGCTGACCTCAGGGGCTACCAACCGCGGTCGATCCACTCCTGCAGGTGCGGCGCCTCGGTGCCGATGGTGGTGTCGAGGCCGTGGCCGGGCAGCACCATGGTGCCGGCCGGAAACACGGAGAACATCCGGTCCTCGATGCTGCGGATGATCTGCTCGAAGTCGCCTCCGTAGCTGGTGGCACCGGGCCCGCCAGGGAACAGTGTGTCGCCGGTGAACAGCAGCGGCGTGCCTTCCACGTGGAAGCTCATGGATCCGGCCGTGTGTCCAGGGTTGTGGATGGTGCGGATGCGCAGCCGCCCCACCTCGAGCACAGCGTCGTCTTCGAGAATGAGGTCATAGCTGGGCAGCATCGACGAGTCTTCGGAGGTGATGGCCACTTCGATGCCGGCATCCCGCACCGCCGGCACGGCCTGTATGTGATCCCAGTGGCCGTGGGTCTCCACGACCAGCGTCACGCCGAGCGTGCGGCACACCTCCAGCAGCCGCTCGTGCTCGTTCGCGGCGTCGATGAGCATCGCCTCGCCGGTCTCGGTGCAGCGGATGGTGAAGACGTTGTTGTCGAAGTCGTCGGGAAAGCCGTGCGGCAGATCGCCCTCGACGGGGCGCACGACATGCTTGTGGACTTCGATGCCGGTAGCGGACCAGTGCAGAGCCATGGCTGCATCCTAAGAGGCTGTCGCGAAAGTCTGCGTAGCGCGACGAACTGCGGGGTCTGGGTTGTGGCGGCGCAGAAACGGGTCCTCCGCAATGCCGCACCGCCGCCCGCCTGCGGTAACGCGGCGATGGTCTTGGAAGACATCTGTGAGTTGGCCGGGAGAAGCGAGCTGTCTGCCGGCGACAACTTGCCCAACAGCCTCTGAGATCTTCTTGCCGGCGTCATAGCCCCTGCAGCAACTAGCCGAACAGCCTCTGAGAGTCTGGGGCTGGACGCTGGCAGACCGGCATTGCGATCGCTGGCTCGGGCGGAGCGGGTCTGGCGGGCTGTTGTGCTGCTGCCCGGTGGGGGCGG
>NZ_JAPYOK010000005.1:0-2613 GCF_028283155.1 Candidatus Poriferisodalis multihospitum
CGACTTCCCGCACCCCACCTGCCTGTACCCACGCGACGATCACGACCTGGCCAAGGCGCTCGAGGGGATCCCCCGCGACGACGTCGAGCGCATCATGTCGCTCAACGCCGCAGAGCTCTACCGCATCGACATCTGATCGCTGTTCCGCGCGACGCAGCAGAACCCATGCAATGGCAGGAGAGGTCGTCAGTTCGTCGCACCGAGGCGGGTCATCATGGCGCTCTCTGCGAGCCTGCTGACCGTTGTCAAGTAGACGTCCCACGGCAGTGTGCCGATGCCATCAGACGCATCGGTGGGATGGCCTACGGGCAGATCCCGTCCGACGAGATACGCGTTGCCCGCGAAGCGGTCATGACGACGAATCAATGCTCGCAGGCCGGAAAGGTCATGCAGCGCTGACGACGTGACCTCGAACGCCAAGGGCGCTCGCAGGTCGTCGTAGACCAGATCGACCTCGTGGCGTCCTTCGCGCCAGTGATACAGCCGCGCTCCCGCCTGCGTCGCCAGGGAATGCAGCGTCGAGGCGGCCATGTTCTCGATGAGGTGACCGGCTTCGCCGGGGTATCGCAGCGGCGCGAGTCCTCGCTGCAGCACCGCGCTGCGCACGGCGCTGTCCATGAAGTAGATCTTGCGACCGCGGCGCTGCACCTTCGCTTCGCTGCCCGCATAGTTGGGCAACGTGAAGACGATGAACGCAGCTTCCAAGTAGGCCAGGTACCGCTCGATCGTCGCCTCCGACAGCCGCAGGTCAGCGGCGATGTTCGAGGGCGACAGCAATTGCGCGACTTGGCCGGCGAGTACATACAGCAGCCGCTCGAGCATCATCGGATTGTCGATCTGAAACGCCTGCGGGATGTCCTTGTAGACCGCGCGTTCGACGGAGTCCTCACGCAGGCTGAGCTGAGCAGCGACCAGTGCATCGGTGAGGGGTCCCTCGTCAGCGACCGGGCCGTATTCGGGGGGCACCCGTGCCTGCCCTGCATGCAGCAGGAGTTCGGGAAAGCCGCCTACGAGCATCAGCATGCGGGCCGCCTCGGACGAAGCGAAGTCGGAAGCTGTTCCCTCTTGGAGTCGTCGTAGTCCGTCGGCAAGGGAGGTACTGGGTGGTATTTCTTGGCGAGATTGCTCTGCAGGCGACGCGACGAACTGCATCGCCTCGGAGACCAAGCACGGCGCCAGCGAGACCTCCCTCCAGCGTCCGACCCCGCTGTCCTGCCGACGTCGCCGAAGCGCAGCACTGGCGCTCGATGTCGCAGCGATGCGGACGGGCCAGCGCTCGTCATGGAAGTTCTTCAGCCACAAGTCCCAGTCGTCGGCGTAGGTGACTTCATCGAGGAACAGAAAGATTGGCCGCTCGACCGAAATGCCCTTCGACTCCGGGAACTTGGCGTGTGTCCGCGGTGCCGCCCGTGCGACCAGTTGCTCCTCCAGAGGACCCTCCTGAGAGGCGAAAGCTGCCGCCAAGGCGTCTCGTTCCTCTGGCACGGTGAGATCAACGAACTCTTGGAGCGCCGAGAATGCGGTCATGCTCCGAACGACCTCGCCGAGCGGCACGTCCATCAAGAGCGGATGATCGAGGCGCAGCCACCAGATGCGGTGGCGTTCGATCCCCTCTGCGAGCAAATGAGCGACCGTCTGATACAGCACCGTGGTCTTGCCGACCCGGCGCGGGCCCAAGATGACATGCCATCGCAGCAGACCATCGGCGAGCATGCTCCGCCAGAGCACCCGTGCGAGCGGACGCTCCGTCGGCGGAGCGAGCGCGGCCGGCACCGCACCCGTGCGATGCCATGGGTTCTGATCGCTGAGCAATCGCAGCCGCTGACCCCCTGCATCCGGGCCGTTGATGATCTCGTTGACGTAGTTCTCGTCGCTGGACAACAAATCCAGGTCAGCTTCGTCACTTCCGTCGCCATCGTCGTCTCGGATCTCCATCGCAGCCCTGATCTTTCACGCCCAAATTTGCCTGAGGGTAATTAGGGTATCAACCCTTACAAAAAAATGGTTATCTAGGTCTTAAGCCTTTTGACCATGTCAAGGCGCGGCTTGCTCGCGAGGCTGGGCCAAAGCATCTCATGACCGAGTGCGAAACCGAAGCGCCAGTGCCCCGTCGCCAGTACACAACGCTGGGCTAGAACAGCGCAATGAAGTTCGGGATCTTCTACGAGCTGTCGGTGCCACGGCCGTTCAGCCGGGCGAATGAGTGGCTGACGTACCACAACGCGCTCGAACAGCGCCGGGTGGCCGACTGCGACCCGGTGGGCAGCTTCGTGAACGACCAGGTCCACACGCTCAACTTCCTGTACTGCCACGAGGACTATCGCCAAGCGGCAGCGCTGGGCCTGCCGATGGTGGGCGCATTCAGCATGTCCAACGCGCACCTGTACTTCACCCGCGAGGCGCACCCGACGCGGGCGTACCAGACGGCTCGGCAATGCGGGTGCCGCATTGCGCAGCCGACTTCTGGCAGGCCGCCATCGGCTTCAACACGCGGGTCGGCAACGGGCGTCCCTACATCACGCTGTCAGAAGCCGGCGGCGGCCGCATGCTCAACCACCTCACCATCCAGCGCGTGCCCGAAGCCAAGACGACGAAGCTGCGCGCCCACCTCGA
>NZ_JAPYOK010000050.1:0-5486 GCF_028283155.1 Candidatus Poriferisodalis multihospitum
GGGCCAGCCATACACTGCGGTTGATGGCAGTGGCCAACACAGCGCCTGATGCACCCCTCTTCGAGATCGACGATTTGGGCGTACGGGCCGTCGACGGCCCGCAGATCCTGCGCGGCGTGGATCTGGTGGTCCACGCGGGCGAGTGCCACGCCATCATGGGCCCCAACGGGTCGGGCAAGTCAACGCTGGCCACCACGATCCTGGGATCGCCGGAGTACGAGGTGACCGGCGGGGAGATCCGCTACCGGGGCGACGACGTCTCCGAGTGGGATCCCGACGCCCGCTCGAAGGCCGGGCTGTTCCTGGCCTTCCAGTACCCGCAGCACATTCCGGGCGTGTCGGTGCGCAACTTCCTGCGCCAGGCAGTCTCGGCACGGCGCGGCGAGGACGTGTCGGCCATCGAGATCTATGTCGCCATGGGCGAGTGGATGTCACGGCTGGGCATGGACGAGTCGTTCATGGACCGCTACCTCAACGAGGGCTTCAGCGGCGGCGAGCGCAAGCGCAACGAGATCCTGCAGCTGGCGCTGCTCGAGCCCGACGTGGCCGTGCTCGACGAGACCGATTCGGGCCTCGACATCGACGCGCTGCGGGTGGTGGCCACCGGCTTGCAGCAGGTCCGTGCCGGGCGGCCGCACATGGGCGTCGTGCTCATCACGCACTACGAGCGCCTGCTGGGCGAGATCGAGCCCGACTACGTCCACGTGCTGGTCGACGGGCAGATCGTGGCCTCGGGCGGCCCCGAGCTCGCCGCCGAGCTGGAACGCGACGGCTATGAGCCCTTCGAGCAAAAGGCAGCGGCATGAGCGCCGGCGCCGGCCCCGACATCGACGGAGCCGTGAAGGCGCAGTTTCCGCTGCTCGAGCGCAGCGTCCACGGCCATCCGATCGTCTATCTCGACTCTGCGGCGTCGTCGCAGAAGCCGGTGGCGGTGCTCGACGCCATGGACGACTACTACCGCACGGTCAACGCCAACGTGCATCGTGGCGCGTACGAGATCGCTGCCGCCGCGACCGAGCAGATGGAGCAGGCTCGGGCCGACGTTGCCCGGTTCATCTCCGCTCCGAGCGCGGACGAGATCGTGTTCACCAAGAACGCCACCGAGGCCATGAACCTGGTGGCCCGCTCGTGGGGCGGCTCGAGCCTCGGGCCGGCCGATGCGATCGTGCTCACCGAGATGGAGCACCATGCCAACATCGTGCCGTGGCACATCTTGGCCGCCGAGCGGGGCTTCGAGATCCGCTGGATTCCGATCACCCACGACGGCTGCTTGGACCTCACCGATCTCGACCGCCTGCTCGACGGGGCGAAGCTGCTGTCGGTCACCGCCATGAGCAACGTGCTCGGCACGCTCAACCCGATCCCCCGCCTTGCCGCCGCCGCTCACGACGCCGGCGCGCTGCTCAGCGTGGACGCCAGCCAGTACGTACCGCACCTGCCCACTGACGTGGGTGAACTGGGCGCCGACTTCATGGTGTTCACCGGGCACAAGATGTGCGGCCCGACCGGTGTGGGCGTGCTGTGGGCCCGCATGGAGCTGCTCGACGCCATGCCGCCGTTTCTGGGCGGCGGCGAGATGATCCTCGACGTCACCAAGGAAGGCTTCCGGCCCAACACGGTGCCGCACAAGTTCGAGGCGGGCACGCCGCCCATCGCCGAGATCGTGGGCCTCGGTGCAGCGGTCAGATACCTGGAGGGGCTGGGCATGGATGCCGTGCGAGCCCACGAAGTCAGCCTCACGGGCTACGCCTTGCGAACGCTGACCGACCGCCACGGCGACGACATCACCGTGCACGGACCGTCCGAGCCGGCCCAGCGCGGCGGTGTGCTGTCGTTCGTGTATCGCGACGTGCATCCGCACGACATCTCCCAGGTGCTCGACCAGAGCGGCGTGTGCGTGCGTGCCGGTCACCACTGCGCCAAGCCGCTCATGCGATGCCTCGGCGTCACCGCCACGACGCGGGCCTCGCTGTACGTGTACAACGACACTTCCGACATAGATTCGCTGGCCGAAGCGCTCGACGAAGTCGGCGCGCTGTTCGGCCACTAGAGGCAATAGACCGGGACGAAGCGAGATCCGATGGCTGGGCTCGAAGACCTGTACCGGGAGATCATCCTCGACCACTACCGGAACCCGCGCAATCGCGGCGAGCTGGAGTGCCCGCCCGCGCGCCGGAGCGAGGGCTTCAACCCGCTGTGCGGGGACGAGGTGGTGCTGACCTTCGAGATGGACGGCGAAGTGGTGACCGACCTTCGTGTCGGCGGCTACGGCTGCTCGATCAGCCAGGCGTCCGCGTCGATGATGTCGGCTGCGGTGATCGGCAAGACCATCGATGAGATCCGCGATCTGACGCGAGCCTTCAAGGCCATGATGTCCATCCATGAGGAGGCCATCGGCGGTGACGGCAGCGAAGCGCTCGACGGAGCCGGGTCCGCTGAGTCCGGGGCCTCGAACGGCGGGGCGCTGCGACTGGGCGATCTGGAAGCGCTGCGCGGCGTCGTGAAGTTCCCTGTGCGCATCAAGTGCGCGACGCTGGGCTGGAACGCGCTCGCGACCTGCCGCTGCCGAACGCCGCATCGAACTCGTCGAGCGGGCGCAGCAGCTTGCGCCGAAGCTGGCTGCTCGCGCTGCCGCGGATCCATGGGCGAGGCGGGTCGAGCCCGATGTCATCGACGAGTTGCGCTCGGCCGAGCTGATGACGATCGGCCAGCCGAGTGCCAACGGCGGCCAAGAACTCGACTGGATCACGTATCTCGAAGTGAACGCGGCGCTGGCCGAAGGCTGCCCGTCAACCGCATGGCACTCATGCGTCGGCAATGCGCACGCGTGGCTGGTGGGCCACTGGCCCGACGCCGCGCAGGAGGAGATCTACGGCGGCGGTCCGGACCAGTACGTGGCAGGTGTGCTGGTCGACCGCGGCGATGCCACCCCAGTGGACGGCGGCTGGAGGCTGAGCGGCTTCTGGCCGTTCGGTTCGGGCATCGATCACGCCGGCTGGGTCATCCTGGGCGGTCACTTCCCGACCCCAGACGGCGACGGCCAAGTCTCGGGCATGTTCGTGCTGCCGGCCAGCGACGTCTCAGCGCTCGACGACTGGCACGCCAACGGTCTGCGGGCCACCGGCAGCAGCAGCATCGTGGTCGACGAGGTGTTCGTGCCCGAGCACCGTTTCGTTGCCGGCGAGGTGCTGGCGTCGGGCGACACGCCGGGCATGGCCCGCAACACCGGCTGGATACAGCGCAGTTCGCTGATGCCGACATTGGCCTACGCGCTGGTCCCGCCGGCTCTCGGGGCCGCTCGGGCATCGCTGGCCGCATTCGCTGAAGAAGTCGACGGCAAGGTCATCAGCCATGTCGACGTGCTGCAGACCGACTGGCCGCTGACGCACCGGCAGTTCGCCGAGGCCCATGCGCTCGTAGACCAGGGCGAGCTGCTGATGCGACGCACCGCAGAGCTGCTCATCGAGACGGCCCTCAACGGCGAGTCGCTGGAGCTTCCGCTGCGGGCACGAGTGCGCCTGGACTGCGCGTACGCCGTCCGCCGCTGCCTCGAAGCGACCCAGAGCATCTACTTGGCAACAGGTGGCCGGGGCGTGCGCGACTCCAACCGGATCGGCCGCCTGCAGGCCGATCTGCAGGCCATCAACATGCACGCCATCACAGCGCTCGACCCCGCCTTGGAGGCCTACGGCCGCATTCTCATGGGCCACCCACCCCGCACCCCCCGCCTCTAGCCAGCCCGCTGCGGCCCGCGAGTGCAAGCAGTGGCGCAGCAACCACGCAGTCCATGTCTTGGTCAATGTCGGCGCTCAGGTCTGCATGTGAGACTGGCGGCGTGGCCGACGACGACTTTCTGGAGGTCCATGTGGACGAGACCGGCGATCGCGGCTTCGGGCCGAGGGCGTCGCCGGTCTTCTGCCTGGCGGCATGTGCGTTCAGGCACTCCAAAGCCCATCTCGTAACGAAGGCCATGCGCGACCTGAACGAGTCACTCGGTCGCGCGAACGTCCCCATGCACGCCCGGGAGCATCTTCGCAAGCACGGTCGAAAGATGGAGGCGTGCGAGCGTCTCGGCGCGCTCAACGGAACCGTGCGGCTGCTCTACGTCGTGCTGCCCAAGAACCTCGTCAACAGCGACTCGTACCTGCGGGACCCGATCGGTGCGTACAACTACCCAGTCAAGTTCCTGCTTGAACGTGTGAGCTGGCTTGCCCGCGACGTCCGATGCCCTGCTCGTGTCACGCTGGCGGCCGTTCGGGGACTGCCCCCTGCCAAGATACGCGACTACGTGAATCTGCTTTACCGCAACCCTTCGCTGTCGAGCATCGAGTGGCCATGGCTCAAGCCGCCGCTGAGCTTCTCACCAGCGCAGCAGCGAGTCGGCCTGCAATGGGCTGACATCTCCGCAATGGCGCTGCACCAAGCCGTCGTCCCCAAGACGCACCCGCCCCACCGAGTCGAGCCCGCCTACATCAACGCGCTCGCGCCAGCAGTGTGGGGCAAGCGCGATCTCGAGTCGTACGCGGTCAAGTCGATGGTCGAGGGATGGCATCAGAGCCAAACGTGGTGGCCGGCGTTCACCGCCCGAGTGCCTGTGCAGTGACGCGAAACGAGGAACCGGGCCGACTCAATGGCATTTGCCAAGTGACACGGTTGCCCGCGCCGTCGGTTGATCCCGCGTTCCTCGCTGCCAAGAGCCTACACACAATTGCGAACTATCGCGCGGCCCGACCTAGGGAGCGCCGGGCACGAGAAGCTCAGGATCGCCAGTCCACCAACTGCGGCGCTGATGGCGGTTCGGTATTGGTGCTCGCGACCGTTGGGTCTCGGAAATAGGCCGAACTCAGCGACGCCGCACTCGAAGCTCTGTGAGCTCATCGAAGCGGCGGTCTTCTCTTTCGCGATCCGCTTCTCGTTCCGCGAGCAGAGCACCTGCCAAGCTCGGTTCACCAGGCAGGCAACCCATGAGGGAGCGGACGTCGTCAGCTCTGCCGATCTGGGTCTGGGCCGCTTCGTCGTCGGATGCGCTCACGAAGTCTCCCTTCAACGCAGCGACAAGTTACGTGGAACAAGTTCGGTACGGGCAGCGTGCCTCATGTCGTAGCGAGGTCCGGATCGTTATCGAGGGATCGAACGAACGCTGCATGCTCGTCCCGACCGAGCAGGTCCCTGAGCAGCTGCTGTGCCTGCCCCGAAGGTTCGATGTCGTTACTGGCAGAGACATTAAGCGGGTCGTCTTCGGGCCTCGGCTGACTACGCGTCACGACGCCCATGGTTACCAGCGGTGGCTGCGGCTCATTCACTCGGAGCAGCGGCGTAAGGTTCTCGGTGCAGTGCCAGTCGGCAGTGCCAAGTGCGAGCCTGTTGCCGGCAACCGACAGCCGCGTTCTGTGTTGCGTCTGACTTCGCGCGACAGGTTCTGAGTTTTTTCAAGCAGCATCGGTCAAGGTTGGCTGTCTCAGCGCAGGAGGCTGCCGATGACCGCT